>CAITQQ010000432.1 GCA_903894575.1 uncultured bacterium | reverse complement strand
AATGGAGATGAAAAATTTCATGTTCAGAGAGCTGGATTGTTGGGCCCTGTTAAAATAGAGGAAATACAGACAGCTTTAAAACAGTAACCGAATTATATAAATTATTATTCATGAATTGCGAACTAACAAAACATCAGATTGATTTTTATCAAACCAATGGATACCTGCTCATCGAAAATTTTTTAAATGAAGCTGAACTTTCTTTTTGGCGGGAAGCTGTGACAGAAGCTATACAGCAGCGAGGCGGTAAAAAAATGCCTGGCAGCGATGCTAAGGTTGGCGAAGATGATGGCATTAATAAAGACAGCGATTACTATGGTAAAGTGTTTGACCAGATGCTGAACCTATGGCAAACAAATGATGCCGTAAAAAAAATAATGTTGGATGAAAATATTGGGAAAATGGTGTCCGAACTTGCTGGTTGGGATGGAACAAGGATATGGCATGACCAGGCCTTGATAAAACGGCCCTGGGCCAATCCAACTTCATGGCACTTAGATACTCCTTTCTGGTCTTTTAGCGACAGGCGGGCAATGTCTATTTGGGTTGCATTAGATGATGCCACTGTAGAAAACGGATGTCTGTATTTCATTCCGGGATCTTCCCATAGTACCAGTTTTGAAAATCCTGGAATTGGAAAAAATATGGATGCAGTTTTTGATTTTTATCCTCAATTCATCAAATCTAAATCTGTGGCAGTTCCAATGAAAGCAGGAAGTTGTTCTTTTCACAATGGATTGACTATTCATGGGGCAGGTGCTAACATGACCAATGGATTTCGAAGGGCAATGACCTGTGCTTATATGCCTGAAGATGCTAAATTCAATGGCATTAAAAACATTTTGAGCGATGAACAGGTTGGTAAATTAAAGATTGGAGATTTGCTCAATGATAACAACCAAAATCCATTGATTTATTCAAAGAGTATACTGTCTGGAAGACAGTAATGCTTTCCAACAACAGAAATCTAACTAGGTTTAATTCCAGCCCGGGTTCTGTAACAGTTTAGGATTGCGTTGTAAATCATTGAGCGGAATAGGATATAAGTAATTTCTCTCGTTCCATTTCCTTGGAATTTCATTCATCCATATCAGCTCGCCTGAGGTGCCATTTTTCAATAATTGGGAATTAACAGCAGTACCAATTCTCGGTGAAACATCTACATATTTTACTCCACTTACTGCTGGTGTGGGACGTGTGCCTTGGTAAAATGCGACGTCTAAAATACCATCCTCATTCAAATCCATTGGTACATTCAGTGCGGGAACATGAAAACCATTCCATGGCCTTTCCATCAATTCTCCTCTCCTCCAGCGAAGAATATCCGAAAAACGAAATCCTTCCAAACTCAATTCAATACCACGTTCTCTTCTGATTTCAAGAATGGTGGGATCAGAAATGTTAGGAAAATAATTTGTTACAAGATAAGGATCTGATACAATTGGCTTGATGCTTAAGCCGCCTGTAATTCCGCCCCTTGCTCTAAGTGCACCAATGGTAAGTGCCCACTCCTGATTGGTTAGTGTACCCAATTCAGCCTTTGGTTCAGCAAAATTCAGCAATACTTCTGCATAGCGAAACAACGGAATGGCATTGGTATTTAGCCTGCCCGCCTCTAAACTTGTATTATCTAAAGTGAGCTTTATGGGTTGGTAACCTGTAAATGTATTATGATTGATTTAAGTAGGATATTGGGATGCATCCTTTAGTGCACAACGTATTGGTCAATGAATTGGAATCATCAGTAAATACGATAGTTATGCCCTTCAATATAATTAAACTGAAATGCAAACCGTTTCTTTTCCCAAGAAATTTTAGTGTTGGTAGTTAAATCAATAATTTTCAAATCTTTCCAATTCGGGTTCTCTATGGATATCACAGATTGAGTCTTTCCATCTTTACCATAAAATATGGTTTTGGCTTTGTTGGTCACAGGGTATATCCTAGCTTTCAATTCAGTTTCAACTTCTTCAATCACAATCCCTGTTCCGCCCACGAACAGCGGGGTTTTCTCAACTGGAATTTCAAAATCCTTTAATAACATTGGGCCATTGTATTCCTTTCCATTGTCGTAGTCTATCCATTTACCTTCTGGCAAATACACATTTCTGCTCTGCGCAGTTTCATAATCGTCTCCATACAAGGGATAAGCCATAAGCGCATCTCCAATCATCCATTGAAATCCTCGTTGTTTGTAATTTTCTCTGTT
>CAITQQ010000431.1 GCA_903894575.1 uncultured bacterium | reverse complement strand
TTATCACGCTCCATGTTCAGGAGCACTACATCTTTGATGAGTTTGTCAAGGTTGACACTGTCCAATCCATTGTACCATCCCCTTACCACCCTGTCACGGTCCAAAAGAAAGAACCGGTCAGTATGGATGAAGCCCGTATCGATATTGCCATTGGATGCGATCGATGCCTTGAATTCATTTAAAGCAATGTCATACAACTCATTTCTGTCTCCCGTAAGCATGAACCAGGTATCATGGTCGATGCCAAATTTATCGCCATAGGCTTTCAGGGCCTGAACGGTATCGCGCACCGGATCAACAGTAAAGGATACAAACCTTACCAGTGAATCGGTTTTCTTGAATGCCGTCTGCAACTTTTTCATGTTGCGGGTAAGCTTGGGGCAAATCGATGGGCAAGAGGTAAAAAAGAAATCTGCAATGATGATTTTACCGCCCCAGTCTTCAAGCCCCACTTCTTTTCCAAACTGGTTCTTTAGCTTGAAAGGCCTCACCTTGTGCCAGACAGTATCATTGACTTTTTTCCCTTTCTCCATTTTCACCACAACGGTATCATAAAAATAGCGGCGGGGCATTTTGATGGCGTCCTTGCTCAGACTGCTGACGTACAAATAACTGGCAATCGGCAGCAGTGTAACCATCAAAAGGGCAAGAAGTGTTGTCTTTTTCATCTATGTATAAATAGAAACAAAAAAAGCATCATTCGGTTGTAGCCGGAACGATGCTTTTTGATTTTTAATATTCAATATCAATGGTGCTCGCCCGCTTCGTGAGGTGCGGCAGGAGCAGAAACAGCTTGTTTGGGATTGTAGGTATTCCTGAGGTTTTTCCAGGAATTGCCCTCATAAAGGAAGGCTGCAATGAACCAAATGAAGAGCAACAAAGGAACCACGATGGTCATGATCAGGTTCTTTACCTCTTCTCCAAGGTGCATGAATACACCAACAATGTAAAAGGCTTTTGCAAGGGAAAGGATAACAATCACCCCTTTCAAAAACAATTTCAAGCCTGCGGCCATGGGTAAGGCATACATGCCCAGACCCATTCCAAGTTCAATGATGGTGATAACGGACAAGATTACCGTTGTTCTGATGATCTTGCTGACAACCTCTTTTCCACCTGGTTCATGGTGAAATGTGATTTCCTGTACTGCGTGTTCCATATAAATTTCTTTAACTGTTGATTAGATAAGATAGAAGCAAAGGAATACAAATACCCATACCAGGTCTACGAAATGCCAGTAAAGACCAGCCTTTTCAATCATCCAGTAGTGGCCCTTTCTTTCAAAGGTTCCATTGATGGCCATGATCAACATCACAATATTGATACCCACTCCAGAAGCTACGTGAAAACCATGGAAGCCGGTGATTCCAAAGAAATAACCACCAAATGCAACCGGCCCGGGTGTGCCCACATGGTGTCCGTCGTGTGCAGCAACATTGGCGGCAGGACCCCAGGGGTTCATGGTTACCGTGGTACCGATATTTTCAATTTGACCATTGATCATTACAGCATGATCTCCGGTGATAAGGTGTGTCCACTCCCAAGCCTGACAGGCAAGGAATGCAATACCTCCAATCACAGTCCAGATCATCCACTTGATCACCCCTTTTTTGTCCATGTTATGCCCTGCATGCACGGCAAGTACCATGGTTACAGAACTTACAATGAGGATGAAGGTCATCAAACTCACGAAGGCCAGAGGTAGATTGGCATGACCTGCGAGAGGAAATGCATTGAATACTTCGTTGGGATCTGGCCAGTAGTTCTGGCTGAAGCGAATGGTTCCGTAAGAGATGAGGAAGGCTCCAAAGGTGAATGCGTCACTCATGAGGAAATACCACATCATCAGTTTTCCATACTCAACGTTGAAGGGGCTTTTGCCACCACTCCACCATTTGGTTTCCGTGTGTGCTTGGGCTGTTGCCATGCTATTGCTTGTTTAAAGGTTCAACTCACCAGGACTTATTTCATCCAGGTGAAAAATATAAATAAGTAGATCCATAAAGCATCTACAAAATGCCAATACGTTGCTGCGATTTCAAGCGGTACACTGCTGTAGCTCTTTGTGGAACTGTTCAGCGCCCTGATGGCAATCACAACCAATGCTACCACCCCGCCCAGCACGTGAATACCGTGCAAACCGGAAATGGCCAACAGGAAAGAGTAAGATGCATTGGAACCGGCCCCAACGAGGCGGATGTCCTGTGCAGCAAACTGCCTGAATCCTGCTACTTGTAATACAATAAAAAGAACTCCCAACACCGCTGTCACCACAAGCAATCGCCTGTAGTTGATCATTTCCCTCTTTTTCAACGCTTTCAATGCAAGCTGCACTGTTGCGCTGCTGGCCAGGATGGTGGCTGTTGAATACCAAAACATCATGGGTATTTCTATCATCAACCAACTGGCCTGGCTTCTTTTTACAATGTAAGCAGAAGTCAATCCTGCAAACATCATCAAAATACTGCCTATCGCTACCCATAAGGTAAACTTATGGGGGTGAATTTTTCTTTTCTGCTCGCTTATTACCTGACTCATGGTATAACTATGATTTACGATCAGTAAAATGAATTTTGTTCAAAAACATCACCTTTTCAATCCTCACACTGGTCTGCTCCTGGATGGGCTTCTTGTCTGCCAGCAATGCCAACAATACCACCGGAAGATAAATGTAGGAAGTGAACATCACCCTGCGGGCTGCTTTCACATCCATCTCACGGAACAATCGCATGCATTGCCAAACCATTACAAGGTTGGCCAAAGTAACGATGACCATGCTCACCATACCAGACATGCCAAACACCATCGGCAAAACCCCAATCGGCAGCAACAATACTGAATACAATATTGCCTGTACCGCTGCATATTTGGTGGGGCCGCCCCTGGAGGGCAACATCCTGAATCCGGCTCTTGTATAATCCTCGTGTGCTACCCAGGCAATGGCCCAAAAATGGGGAAATTGCCAGAAGAACTGCAAGGAGAACAGGATCCATCCGCCAACGCCAAGGTCTGCATCACCTGCCGCCCATCCTATCAAACAAGGTAGCGCTCCAGGGATTGCACCAACCAAAACCGAGATGGAATGAACCTTTTTCAAAGGGGTATAAATGAACCCGTAAAGAAAAAGACTAAAGCCTGAGATCCCCGCAGCGGTCCAATTGAACCAAAGGCCGATGATGAAGATCCCGAAAACAGCAGCAACAACTGAAAAAGTTGCGGCCTCGTCAACAGTCATTCTTCCGGAAGCAAGCGGCCTTGAGGCTGTTCGCTTCATCATCGCATCGGTATCTTTCTCTGCGATCTGGTTGATGGCATTGGCAGCTCCGGTTACGAGCATACCGCCTGCAAAAAGTAAAAGAACTGATATGATGTCAAACTCAACCCCGGGAACCAACAAGTAACAAACCACCGAAGAGAAAACAACCGTGAAACTCAGTGTGAATTTCATGAGCTGCTGATAATCTTTCAGCTTTGATGATACCATTGATGCCTCCTTTCCCTTCGTTTCTTCCATTTGCATCATTTTATATGTTGCCGCCCGTTTCAGGACGGCCTTTTTTTAGTGCTTCGATTCGTCAGCGCCGATGGGTTCGGTTTGAGGGATAAATTCCCTGCCGTCCTTACCATAATCGTATGCCCACCTGTGAACTTCCGGAATATCACCAGGCCAGTTTCCATGACCAGGATTGATAGGAGTTGTCCACTCCAAGGTGTTTGCACCCCAAGGATTGGTTGATGTTACTTTTCTTCCCTTGAAAATGGAATAGAAGAAGTTGAAAACAAAAAGGATCTGAACAGCAAACACAACCATCGCAACAGTGCTGATGAAACGGTTCATGTCCTGAAACTGATTGAATGATTGCCAGTTGCTCCAATCGGTGTAACGGCGGGGCATACCAGCCAAACCTGAGTAGTGCATGGGCCAGAAGATCAGGTAAGCGCCAATCAGGGTTACCCAGAAATGGATATAGGCCATGGTATTGTTGAGGTAGCGGCCATACATCTTGGGGAACCAGTGGTAAACACCGGCAAACATTCCAAAGAAGGATGCAACACCCATTACAATATGGAAGTGGGCAACAACAAAATAGGTATCATGAAGATGGATATCTAGTGTTGAGTTTCCGAGGAAGATACCTGTCAATCCACCAGAAATGAAGAGGCTCACAAAACCAATCGAGAACAACATGCCTGGTGTGAATCGGATGTTTCCTTTCCACAGTGTGGTCAGCCAGTTGAAAACCTTGATGGCAGAAGGAACCGCAATCAACAGGGTCAAGAGTACAAAGAATGCTCCAAGGAAAGGATTCAATCCTGTTACAAACATATGGTGTGCCCAAACAAGGAAGGCGAGAATACAAATTGCAAACAAAGAACCGACCATCGCGAGGTAACCAAAGATGGGCTTCCTTGAGTTTACAGAAAGGATCTCTGAAACCATTCCCATCGCTGGAAGAAGGATGATGTATACTTCAGGGTGACC
>CAITQQ010000430.1 GCA_903894575.1 uncultured bacterium | reverse complement strand
GCCAAAATCTCAAGTATCTGCGCAAGTTGAAGGGGCTAACCCAGGAAGAATTTGCCGGTAAACTTCAAATCAAACGTTCTCTGCTTGGTGCTTATGAAGAGGAAAGGGCTGAGCCCCGGATTGATGTGTTGGAAATTGTCAGCGACCAATTCGGCATCAGCCTTGATGAGCTCCTGCGCAGAGACCTCAGCGAGTCCAACGTGAGCTATCTTTCCAGACGAAGGCAGCAGAAACTTGGTGCTGAGAACAACCAGATTCATTTTGTTCCGATGAAAGCGGCCGCTGGGTATCTGGCCGGATATGCGGATGAAGAGTTCATTGATGAACTGAATACATTCACCCTGCCCATGTTGGGAAGTGGTCAATACAGGGCATTCGAAATCATTGGGGACAGCATGTTGCCAACCCCTACAGGTTCAATCATTGTTGGGCAAAAGGTGGAATCCCTGGATGATTTGAAGCAGGATGCTGCTTGCATCGTGGTCAGCAGGAATGAGGGCATTGTGTACAAGCGCCTTTCCCGAAATCCCAAGGCCAAAAGCAAGGTTACCCTCGTCAGCGATAACCCATTGTACCAACCCTACAGTGTCAATGCGGAAGACATCCTCGAAATGTGGCAGGCACAAATGGTGATTACAAAAGTAGCACAGCAACAACGCTGGGATGTCGGCCAACTGGCCAACTTGGTTACCAACCTACAAGAGCAGGTGAGTACCATGAAAAAACGGATGAACTGATCCGTTTTAGGTTGTACTGATGTGTAAACAGCATAATTTATGCACATTCCGTTGATAACCTCCGCCAAGTGGGGAGTACCCATTCAATTATCTTTGATAGCCATGTGAAATGGACTAGTGGGTAGGTTTTACATTTAAACAAGTGAAGCAGCATGTCTAAGCAGAAGGAAACCGAAATATTTGAATACAACGAAGATTCTATCAGAAGCCTTGACTGGAAAGAGCATATTCGCCTTCGTCCAGGAATGTACATAGGAAAGCTGGGTGATGGGAGCAGTCAGGATGATGGCATTTATGTGCTGCTCAAAGAGGTGATGGACAATTGCATTGATGAACACATGATGGGATATGGCAAGCATATTGAGCTTGTCCTGAACAGCAGGGAAGTGACGATCAGGGATTATGGCCGTGGAATACCTTTGGGGAAGCTGGTGGATGTTGTCAGCAAGATCAATACCGGTGCCAAATACGATAGCAAGGTATTTCAGAAAAGTGTGGGACTGAATGGTGTGGGTACCAAGGCAGTCAATGCCCTGAGTGAATATTTCAAGGTTACCGCCTTCAGGGATGGAAAGGAAAAAACTGCTGAATTCAAGCGTGGTGAACTGGTCAAGGAGCACAAGGAAGTTTCCTCTTCTGAGTCCAACGGAACCCAAGTCATGTTTATTCCTGATGAAAGTATTTTCCGCAATTATCATTTCATCTCAGATTATATTGACAAACAGCTTTGGAATTATTGTTACCTCAATGCCGGTTTGGTCATCAATTACAATGGGAGGAAATTCATCAGCAAGAATGGATTGCTGGACCTGTTGCACCGCAATGCCAATGAAGATGAACTCCGTTACCCGGTAATTCATCTCAAGGGGGATGATATAGAAGTAGCCCTTTCCCATAACAATGAATATGGAGAAGACATTTACAGTTTTGTCAATGGTCAATACACTACCCAGGGAGGTACACATGTGGTTGCTTTCAGGGAGGCATTTGTGAAGACCATCCGTGATTTTTTCAAGAAAGATTATGATACTTCAGATATCAGGCAAAGTATCGTGGCTGCTGTAGCTGTCAGGGTTCAGGAGCCTGTATTTGAATCCCAGACCAAAACAAAACTTGGATCGCAGTATATATCCGAGGGGGGGCCTTCCATGAAGAATTTCATGCTGGATTTCTTTTCCAGGGAGCTGGACAATTATTTGCACAAAAATCCTGCTGTGGCGGAAGCCATGAAAAAAAGGATTGAGCAGAGTGAAAGGGAAAGAAAAGAATTGGCAGGGATCAAAAAGCTGGCCAATGAACGTGCCAAAAAAGCCAACCTGCACAACAAAAAATTGAGGGATTGCCGCATGCACCTCAATGCAGAACCTCCTGCAAAAGGCAAGGAGGACTATATCGCCAAACAATTGCTCAGCACCATTTTTATCACCGAAGGGGACTCTGCAAGTGGTTCGATCACCAAGTCAAGGGATGTAGAAACACAGGCGGTATTCAGCCTCCGTGGTAAGCCGCTCAACAGTTTCGGGCTTACCAAAAAAGTGGTCTATGAAAATGAGGAATTCAACCTCTTGCAGCATGCACTCAATATTGAAGACGGCATGGATGACCTCCGTTACAACAACATCATCATCGCCACCGATGCAGACGTTGACGGGATGCACATCCGATTGTTGCTGATGACATTTTTCCTGCAGTTTTTCCCGGACCTGGTCAGGGATGGACATGTCTATTTCCTGG
>CAITQQ010000429.1 GCA_903894575.1 uncultured bacterium | reverse complement strand
CCGTTCGTTCCACTGAAGCATAGTACTCAGGTGTGTCATGACCAACGGTATGTCCTACACTGTCCACATCATGCAAATGCACAAATAAAAAATCAGGTTTCTTGCTTTCAATGTACTCCACCACAGCATTGGTAAGTGCAACATCCCCATCACAATTCTGGTCTTTGTTGACGGCTGCCTTTGGAAACAAATACCCAATACCATCCCACTCATAAATAAAACCAATTTCACTCTGTGGCTTGCTCTTCCTGAGCAATCCCACGATGGAAGGGAACATTCCGTATTCGTCCAATACCCTTGATGGCATGTCGGGAGACTTGCTTCCCCAGGTGGTGAAACCATGCAACTCCGGACCCGCACCCATGTTCATCGAGGCCCAGTTCGCTGCGCTGGAACTCGGCAACACAGACCTGGCCTCAAGACTCCAGGAACCATTGGCCATCATGGATTGCATCACTGGTAGTTGGGCTTTCTTGAATGCGTAGGCGCCCATGCCATCAACCCCAATCAAGACGACATGCTTGATTTTTTGTTGGGCAAACAACTGGGAATGAAAAGTGGTGATGATTGTGATGGCAAAAAGAATTCGCTTGAACATGGTGTGATTTTTTGAATGCTTAAACTTACAGAATTTAGGCGTGCATTGAATTTTTTTTAGGATGGGTCTGAAAACTGATTACAAACAGGAAAACACATGCCTGGCGTCATTCATTCACGCTATCCCTTGACCCTATCTTTACATCAGTTCAGCAGCATAGAGTCTGGCGAAGCAGGAGAAAAGCCCCGATGTTCAAAAGACATCCGTAGCCTACTCCGAAAAAACAGGATACTGTTTATTCGCTTAGCGCTCTACCTGCGGAATCAGATTCAAATGGTTTTATGACTTCAAAAATCATGATCACCACTTGGCATCGAAAAAAGGCAGGAAGAAATTCCTGCCTTTGTCGTTATAGCATGTGGTGAACTGATGCGTATTCTACTTGGTCTCTTTTTTCAGCAATTCAAAATAGCTGACCTTGAATTTATCACCTTTTACCTTGCCCTGCACTTTGGCCTTGCTGATGGCATTGCAGAATCCTTCCTGGTCATGTGCATCGCCATGGTCATCGATACCGGTACCTTCCACAAAATAATCCTTGCCTTCAAACCTTACGGCCAGCTTGCAACCATCGCCCTTCATCTTGAACATGCAGGTTCCGCAACTGGCCTCTAATGTCAGCAAAGGCTTGGTATTGTCCAACACCAATTTTTGCTTCTTTTTTTCTTGTGAAAAAACACCAACTGAAAATATCAACCCGATGAATACAACGATTATTTTTTTCATTCTACTGCTTTAAAAAAGCTTTTGCATAATTGACTTTTAACGCATCCAACACAGGCAAATGGCCTGTTACACGCTTTTTAAAATCAACATAATTTTTTGATGCCATCGGAGACCAGGCAATTTCTGCCAAAGCCAAAGCCCTTGGGTAGGTCATGTATTCTGCATAAGGAAGGTCCTTGATGTATTCTGTCCATACATTTCCCTGGATGCCAATCACATGTTTTGCTTCCGCTGCATTGAGTTCAGGCAAATAGGGTTCAAATGAATAGGTCTTTGCAAGGGTCAGGTTTCCACCGATGGCAATGGGCTCGGTCTTGGGATCAGCCTGATAATAATCAAAATACAAAAAGCTGTTGGGCGACATCACCACATCATGTCCTTGTTTGGCTGCTTCAACACCACCGGCTGTTCCTCTCCAGGACATCACGGTTGCATTGGGAGACAATCCTCCTTCAAGGATTTCATCCCAACCCAATAATTTTCTTCCTTTGGATGTGATGAATTTGTCGATCCTTCGGATGAAATAGCTCTGCAGTTCGTGCTCATCTTTCAACCCTTCTTTCTTGATCAGGTCCTGACAGAAACGGCTTTCTTTCCATTGTGCTTT
>CAITQQ010000428.1 GCA_903894575.1 uncultured bacterium | reverse complement strand
GATGGAGACGTTGTTCGTCTTTTGAATGGTAAGGCACCTGGTGTTGACATCCTCAACTCCAGTGGTATGTCAGGTTCTGGTACCAACATCATCATCCGTGGTGTGAACACCATTTCTGGTAGTTCAACTCCATTGTTCATTGTTGATGGTGTACCTTTTGATGCATCTACCAATGCCCAGGCCAGCTTCGTTTATGGTAACACCACTTCAAGCCGTTTCTTGGATCTTGACCCTAACAGCATTGAGAACATCAGTGTTTTGAAAGGATTGAGTGCAACCACTCTCTATGGTGAGTTGGGACGTAACGGTGTGGTTTTGGTTACTACCAAAAACAGCTCATCCAGGCGTTCTAATAAGAAAAATGAAGTAACTGTTTCACAATCTTTGTTTGCCAACAAGGTTGCCAACCTTCCTGACTATCAGGATACATGGGGTGGTGGTTTTGACAATGGTGTAGGTTTTGCTTTCTTCTCCAACTGGGGTGGAAAATTCAAAACACCAGCAGATTCAGTTGCGCATCCTTATGACAGGGCCTCTTCTTCTGCTTTTGGTACTCCCTGGAGAACTGCATTCCCTCAGTTTGTAGGCGCCAAGATTGCTTATGAGCCGAACAACTCAGTAAGGGACTTCTTCAATACAGGTTTGATCCGCACCACTTCAGTTGGTGTTACAAGCTCTGTTGGTGCTACAGGTACATTCAATGCCAACTATTCTTATATGGACGATGAAGGGTTTACTCCTGGTAACCGTTTGATCAAGAATACCTTTGGATTGGGTGGTAACGCCAAGTTGTCAAACAAATTCACTGTTGGTGGTACTTTCAACTACGCCATCACTGATTTCAAATCTCCTCCCACTTCTACATCATTTGGTTCTAACCCAAGTGCTTCTTCTGTATTCGGTAACCTGATCTATACCCCTCGTGCGGTAGATCTGTTCAAGTTGCCTTACGAAAACCCACTGGATAAGTCCTCCACTTATTATAGGGGTGGTAATGATATCCAACATCCGATCTGGACAGTGAAAAACTCTTTCACCGGACAAAAGATCAACAGGATCTTTGGTAACATGTCATTGAAATATGATATCGCCAAGGATTGGAACGTGCTCTATCGTGTTGGATATGATCAATATTCTGATTACAACTACTACAACCAGAACAAGGGTGGAGTTGTTGGTGGTGCTGATTTCCAATTGGGTATGCACCGTACCGTCAATGGTTACAACACCATTTGGGATCATTCATTGTTGACTGCTTACCAAACAGACCTTAACAGTGATTTCCGTTTGAACATTGATGCAGGTGTGAACTCTCAGGAGCGTTTGTATGAGCAAAATGGTCAGCGTTCAACCCAGCAGCTTGTTTATGGTCTTTTTGATCATGACAACTTCATCAACCACGATAACTTCAATGAAGGTGGTGGTCGCATTGACTTCAAATCCCGTACACTTTCTTTGGGTGCTTTTGCCCAAGGTTTGTTGAGCTATAAGGAATACGCTTACTTGACTGTAGGTGGAAGAAACAGCTGGTCATCCAACCTGGAGCAGGCCAACCGTTCAATCTTCTATCCTTCTGCGAGTTTGTCTTTCTTGCCAACAACAGCCATTGCTAGCTTGCAGAACAGCCGTATCCTTAACTACCTTAAGTTAAGAGCAGGTTATTCTACTTCAGCCAACTTTGGTTCTCCTTATAATACAAGGAACATCCTGAACATCAATACCAACGTATTCGTTGACAGGTTGAACACTGTATTCAATTCAAACAGCATTGGAAACCGTCTTGCCAATCCAAACCTGAGCCCAGAGCTTCAGCAGGAATTTGAGATCGGTTTTGAAGGCCGTTTGTTGAACAACAGGTTGAATGTTGATTTCACCTATTATAACAGGAACTCAAAAGACCAGATCCTTGACCGCGAACTTGATCCTTCATCAGGTTTCACTGTAACCTCTATCAATGCTGGTTCAGTACGCAACAAGGGTATCGAATTGCAGTTGACTTACAACATCATCCGCAACAAGAATTGGACTTGGGACCTTACCACCAACTATTTCCAAAACAGGAGCAAGGTTACCCTTCCTGACGAGGTTAAGCAAATCGTTATCGATGGTTTCACCAACGAAGGACTTTTTGCCATCAACGGTCAGCCGCTCGGTGTAATCCAGGCTTCTTATACAAAGAAAGATCCTAAGACTGGTCTTCGTTTGACTGATGGTCTTGGTAGCTATGTATCATCCAATGAAATCGGTATTGTGGGCGACCCAACTCCTGATTTCAAAATGAGTGGAATTTCTACACTGGGTTACAAAGGATTCTCCTTCCGTATGCAGTGGGATTACACACAGGGTGGTGACATGCTTGCTTACACACCTGGTACGGTTGTTGGTCGTGGTTTGACAAAAGACACAGACTTCGATCGCTATCTTCCTTTGATCCTTCCTGGTGTTAAGGCTGATGGTACCCCTAACGATGTTCAGATCTCAGCGAGCTATGCATACTTTAACGTTCTTTCCGGATTCTTCGGAATGCAAGATCTTATTGTATACGATGCAACACAAATTCGTTTGAGGGAGGCTTCACTTTCATACGCTGTTCCTTCAGCAAAGTTGAGCAAGACTCCATTCGGATCTCTTTCTGTGACCTTCTCTGGACAGAACCTTTTCTACAATGCACCCAACTTCCCCAAGTATGTGAATTTCGATCCTGAAACTTCATCTCTTGGTGTGAGCAACGTTCGTGGTTTGGAATACCTTTCAGGTCCAACCTCAAGGCGTTATGGTGTGTCAGTTAGGGTATCCTTCTAATCAATTAAATTGATCGACATGAACATGAAAAAAATATTCATCCTCGTACTCTCGGTGAGCCTGTTGGGTTCTTGTACCAAGAAGCTTGATGAGCTTTTGGTGAACCCCAATGGTCCTACACCAGAGTCAGCGAACGCTGATCTTTACCTGACCCAGCTTCAGCTGAACTTCGCAAGTTTCTTCAACGGAGCATCAAGCTTTGGAATGGAACTTACCCGTCAAACTGTAATGTATGGCCCAACCTATCAGGCTGCATACAGCCCACAATCATTTGATGGTTTGTGGAATACTGCTTACACCGGTGTATTCAAGCATGCAAATGCCTTGATTCCTGTAGCTGAGGCAGAGAAAAAATGGATTGCTGCCGGTATGGCAAAAACCATGAAGGCTTACACCCTTATCACTTTGGTTGATATGTTTGGTGATATTCCTTATAGCACAGCAAACCTTGGTTCTGAAAACACCAACCCAACCATTGACAAAGGTGCTGATGTTTATGCTGCAGCCATTGCTTTGTTGGATGCTGCCATCGCTGATTTTGGCAAGTCAACTGCATTCCCCGGCAACCAGGACATGTTCTTTGGTGCTGCAGATGCTGCTGGTGCAACCAAATGGAAAAGGACCGCAAAATTGCTCAAGCTCAGGGCTTTGAACAATACACGTCTTGTGGATGGTGGTGCAAAAGGCAAGATTGATGCATTGTTGGCCGATGCTGACGTTACAGCAACCTTGACTGGAACAGGCAATGATTTCGAATTTAAGTATTCTACCAAGCAAGCCAACCCTAATAGCCGTCATCCCCGCTACAATGGAAACTATGTAGCTGCAGGTGGTCCTGGTGATTACATGGGCGTTTACTTCATGTGGTCTCTGGCTGCTGACAAGGGAACTTTCAACAACCAGGAAGCAAGGAATACTTCAGATCCTAGAACCAGGTATTATTTCTACAGGCAGACCACCAATGATGCTTCGGTGTCATCTAATACCCTCTCTTGTTCAACTTTCCCGGTTCCTTCTCACTACACTTCTGGAATGCCTTTCTGCCAGTTTGGATTGGGCGCACAAGGTTTCTGGGGACGTAACCACGGTGATAACTCCGGTATACCTCCTGATGGACCCTACAGAACAACCGTTGGCGTATATCCTTTCGGTGGAGATTTTGATGTAAATCAAGGTGCTGCTGTTGGTTTGAACAAGGGTGCGCAAGGTGCCGGTATCCAGCCTATTTGGCAGTCTTCTTTCACCTATTTCGTAGCTGCTGAAGCAGCTGTTGCTTTGGGTACTGCAGGCAATCCAAGGGCTTTGTTGGAGTCTGGTGTAAGGGCTTCCATTGCTAAAGTACTCGGTTTCCCTTCAACTGTTAACGTAGCCGTTATCGCTGCTGCTGTTCCTTCCTCAGCAAGGATTGATGCGTATGTTAACGCAGTATTGTCCCGTTATGACAAAGCAGCTACCGTAGCAGCCAAAATGGAAGTTATCCAGCAGGAATACTATATTGCCCTTTGGGGTAATGGTGTTGATGCCTTCAACAACTATCGCAGAACAGGAAAGCCAGGCGGTATGTCTTATACTGTTGCACAAGCTGGTGGTAACATGATCCGTTCACATTACTATCCTTCTGTATTGGTTAACTTGAACAAGAACATCACCCAAAAGACCATTGACAAGCAAGTATTTTGGGACAATAACCCTGCAGGCTTCATCAAATAAAATCAAGAGAACATGAAAAAAATCATATCATCATTGTTTTACACAGCCCTGGTTGCTATAGCCATGAGCTCGTGCCAAAAAGGTGAAGTTGTTCAGGATGTTAATTCCCTCAGCATTGGTTCTTACGTAACCCTTGTAACTGCAGGAAACAACATCATCGATGCAACCAACCTCGCAGGAAGCAAAGTAGCCGCTTCTGTTAAGGAATATGGTTCTGCACAAGAAAAACTGATTGTGTATGTAACCAAAGCGCCTCAAACTAGTGACAGGACCCTTTGGAAAAAGGTAAAAGAATATACCAACAACGGCGGTACTTATAACCTTGAAGTAACAGGTCAGGAAATCGCTACCGCCTTGGGTACAACCCCTGGCCCCGGCGAAACCTATATCCTGTATAACCAAGTGATCACCAAGGATGGCAGAAAGTTCGACGTTTCGAATACGCTTCCTGATCTTGCCACTGTTGGCCAGTACAACCTAAAGTTGACCTGGAATGCGGTAGTAGTTTGTCCTTTCGTTCCTGCACAAGCTACAGGCAAGTATACCATTACCAAAGATGGTTGGGATGGTGCTGTAGGCCAGACATGTAACATTGTTGGTTCAGCAGGAAAAGCTGTTGTTAGCTACCTGTTCCCATGGGCAGACGTACCAGGTTACAACCCTGTTACCATTACTGTAGACCCTGCTACGGGTGCCGCCACGGTTGCAAAGCAAACCTATGGTAGCTATGGTGCAGGTTACGAAAACTTCACTTGTGAAGGTACAGGCGGATTCTTCTTCTCTTGTAAGGGAGATTTCAACATCAACCTTACCCACAAGTTGCCCAATGGTTCTAACTATGGAACTTATCCTATCGCGCTTAAGAAGCAATAGTAGAAAGATCCTTATATGATAAAAGCCGCTCAGCAATGGGCGGCTTTTTCGTTTTGATGAGGCTAAAAAAATATGTGATAGGAAAAGTTAAAGCCTGATTTCTTCTTCGTGGTTGTCGAAAAAGTGAAACTCCGTGAGGTGGTAAGTAGAGTCTTCCCTGATGTTCAGTTTCATCTTGTATTTCCAGGCCCATTTGCGGCGCTTGGAGATGATGCCTTTTGTGAGATAGGCATAGAGGATAGGATGCACTGCAACCGTGAGTGAAGTGTGCTTCTGTTCGCTGAGGTAACTGATGTTCTTTTCTATTTCATCCTCCAACACGAGGGCAGAGGAAATTTTGCCTGTTCCCTGACAAGATGGACATTGCTCCTGGGTATTGATGTTCATTTCGGGTTTCATCCGTTGACGGGTCAACTGCATGAGTCCGAATTTTGAAATCGCCAATACCGCGTGTTTTGCCCTGTCGATCTTCATGAAGTTCTCCATGGCTTCATTGAGCTTCTTCTTGTTCTCAGGGAGCTTCATGTCGATGAAGTCGACCACAATGATGCCTCCGATATCGCGGAGCCTCAATTGCCTTGCAATCTCTTCTGCAGCCTCCATGTTCGTCTGAAGGGCATTCTCTTCCTGGTTGTTGCTGACGCTCTTGTATCCGCTGTTGACATCTATCACGTGCAATGCCTCAGTGTGCTCAATGATCAGGTAAGCTCCGGAAGGAAGATTGACTGTTTTGCCAAATGCACCCTTCACTTGTTTGGTGATGCCAGTATGGTCAAAAACAGAGGCTGAGCCTGTGTACAGTGAAACAATTTCAGCCTTGTCTGGGGCTATCTTTTGGATATAGGCCTTTGTATCTGCATAGATCTGCTTATCATTCACCACAATCTTATTAAAATCGGCATTGAGCAAATCCCTGAGTATGCTTGTTGCCTTTGTCTGTTCACTAAGGATTTTTGCCGGAGCAACAGCACCACTGAGGTTTTGCTGTATGGATTTCCATTTGCTGAACAATGCATTGAGGTCTTCATGCAGCTCAGCAGTGTTTTTGCCCTCGGCAGCTGTGCGTACAATTACACCAAAATTTTTCGGTTTGATGGCTTCAATGATTTTTTGAAGCCTTTTTCTTTCTTCTGCTGAATGGATTTTCCTGGAAACGGCAATGATGTCGTTAAAAGGGGTGATCACCACAAACCTTCCGGGAAGGGAAATTTCACAGCTCAACCTTGGTCCTTTTGCTGCAATGGGCTCCTTGAGGATTTGTACCAGTACATTGGGCTTCTGACCCAATACTTCATTGATTTTACCGGTCTTTACAATCTCAGCCTCAACCGTGAACGTTGAGAAATCAGGTTGGGAGGCGGCTGGGGAATTGATGGAGAGCTGAGTAAACTTGAGCAAGGATTTTGCAAATGGGCTTAAATCAGTATAATGCAGAAAAGCATCCTTTTCAAAACCAACATCAACGAATGCTGCATTGAGCCCTGGGATGAGTTTCTTGACCTTACCCAAATAGAGATCACCTACATTGAAACTGGCGTCTGCTTTTTCATTGTGAAGCTCGACGAGTTTCTTGTCTTCCAACAGGGCTATCTGTACACCCTGGGCAGATGAGTTTATGATCAATTCTTTATTCAAGCGAATGCTGAGAATTATAGCAAACAAAGAAAGGGGCATTGCCAAGAATAGATTTCTTCGCAATGCACCATGATTCCATTATAGATGAGAACAGAAAGGTTTATTTCTTCCCTTTCTTATGACGGTTCTTTCTCAATCTTTTTTTACGTTTGTGCGTTGCTATCTTATGACGTTTTCTTTTTTTACCACAAGGCATGTCAGAGTCAGTTTAGTTGTTAATAATTATTTCAATGTTTTAATCTTTTCTTCAAGGGCCTTCACCAATTCCGGATTCTTCACATTTTTCAATCCCTTTTCGTACCATTCCACGGCTTCTTTCTTTTTGCCAGCCCTTTCATAGAGTTCTGCAAGAAGAAATACAGCTTCTGTATTTTCAGGATCCAGTTCGATTACTTTTTTGAATCGATCTGCAGCCTTATCTGTTTGTCCCGACACCATGCCACCATAACCAAGCATGAACTGCGCAAAGATATTGTTAGGATCTTTTTCTGCGACTGTTCTGATTTTCATGATGCCTTCCATCGGAGCTCCGGACGCGCCGAAGAAGAAAGTGCTTCCCTGTCCAATGATGGTTGAGTCGTTGTTCGGGTTAATTTTCAAGGAGCGCAAAAAAAGGTCGTTGGCCTCATTTGCCATCCAGCTTTTCAATCCAGGGTTTGATATGCCCCTTAGTTCTTCCAGCATTGAATGGGCGGCAAAGTTGAGGTTTTTTTCAGAATTTTCCAACTTAGCCTTTTCACCGAGGTAATAAATGTAGGGAAGGAAGCTCCTGGCACTGTCTCTCCAGAAGTTGGACAAGGCCTGAAAGTTGTTTTTTCTCTGTGTGACAAGGTCGCCCCTGGTCAAAGCATCTTCCAAACTGGTCAGGTAAGCCGATTGACTGGGCGTGAGATCTTTTTTCAATTCACTGATGAACGAATTGATTTCGAACGGTTTAGTTACGCCGTCAGCGGAACCCTCATTGTCGGAATGTCCCTCATGATCGGCATGTGCGGGAGTTTCCTTGTGGGATGGAGAAAATTTTCCAAAAATAAATAAAACGAACAGCAGCACTGCCCCGGCAGCAACCACGATCCATTGCTGTTTTTTCAACATCGATCAGAATTTAGAGCGCAAAGGTAATGCCTTATGCCATGTCATCAGAACCTTCGTCCTTGATGATGGTATCAATTTCAAGTTTTTTAACTTCCTGCATGAACTCTTTTGCAGGTTTGAAGGCAGGAATGAAGTGGGCTGGAATTTGAACAGCTGTATTGCGTTTGATGTTTCTACCAATCTTTGCTGCTCTTTTCTTGGTGATGAAAGAACCAAACCCACGGATGTAAATGTTTTCACCTTTTGACAAGGAGGATTTGATCTCTTTGAACATGGTCTCGAGCGTAACCAATACATCTACTTTGGGAATATTGGTTTTTTCAGCAATTTTATTGATCAGGTCGGCTTTTCTCATTTTGGTTTGTTTTTAAAAGTTTCGGATTTTATTTATTTTACTTTTGGTGTAAATCCTTAAACATTTTATGTACCAATTCAAGCCCTAGAACGTCTTGGGCCCTATTAAAATTGCACATAATTTTTCTTTTTACCAAAAATAAATTGATATAAGTGGTTGAAAAACAGCATAAAGTGTGGTTTTCTAAGGCCCTGAAAAAATGGCATTTGGTAGAAAATAACAGAGAAATGCCATGGAAAGGAATAAAAGATCCTTACAAAATATGGCTCAGTGAGATCATCCTTCAACAAACCAGGGTTGAACAGGGTCTGGCGTATTATAACCGGTTCATCGATACCTATCCTGATGTGCATTCACTGGCAAAAGCACCTGATAATCAAGTGTTTAAGCTCTGGGAAGGGCTGGGATATTACAGCCGCTGCAGGAACCTGATCAAGGCAGCAAAAACGATCAGTATTGAACATGATGGCCTTTTTCCTGCCTCCAAAGAAGGGTTGTTGGCCCTGAGTGGCATTGGAAACTATACTGCAGCTGCTATTGGCTCTTTTGCCTTTGGTCTTCCATTGGCAGTGGTAGATGGAAATGTACTCCGGGTATTGTCCAGGGTATTTGGTATTTCAACGCCTGTTGACACTCCTGCCGGTAGAAAAGCACTCGAACAACTGGCTGAACAGTTGCTCGACAAAAAAGAACCGGCATTGTACAACCAGGCCATCATGGACCTTGGGGCAACAGTCTGTAAACCACGCCAACCCCTTTGTGGTGCATGTCCTTTTCAACACAAATGCCTGGCTTTCGAGACAGGGAAAATTGACCAACTGCCGGTTAAATCAAAAAAAATCAAACAAAGAGAAAGATTCTTTTATTACCTGATCCTTGAATCCAAGGGCAAACAATTGGTAAGGCAGCGAAAAGGAAAGGACATCTGGCAGGATTTGTTTGAATTCATTTTAAAAGAAACAGATGAGCCTGTTGATGAAAAGGAACTGAAGTCCTGGTCTTTTTGGAACCTCGGAGCAAAAAAAGAAAAAACAACATTGCTTTCAGTTTCAGCGGAATTGGTTCATCAACTGACACACCAAAAAATACGTTGTAGGATTGTCCATCTGCGCTGCGCATCATCGCTAAAAATAGAAGGCTACCAATGGATGGATATTTCATCCATCCAACAATTGGCTTTCCCCAGGTTGATCACTCGCTATCAAACTACAATCTGATGATCAATGGCATCTTGATCAATTTTTGTAATTTTGAACAATGATCGTTCTTCCTATCCTGCTCCTGGCCTCTATCCTGATGTTATTCATGAACTCCGGAGCGGAGATAGCATTTTTTTCACTGGGCTACCGGGAATTGAAAAACCTGCGTACCCGTCAATATCCAGCATCCACAAGAATCCTTCAATTGCTGCAGGAACCGCGTTTGCTGATGTCCTCCATGCTGGTGGGGAACATGGTTTTTCGCATGTTGATCATCCTGTTGTGCAATTATCTTGTCAAAGATGATATGTTGCCGGAAACCAGCGGCTTTCTTTTGTTCTTCATCCGCATGCTGATTGCCATTGTGACGATTGTTCTTTTTGGAGAACTGCTGCCAAAAGTGTGGGCATCCAATAACCATATTCGCTTTGCATACTATTCATCTTTTTTTGTTTGGTTGAATGCCATCATGTTTCGCCGCTTGGGCCAATGGACTGCGGGCATTACAGATAAAATTGAATTGGCCTTGGGAAGGAACAATGACATGCGCACCAGGTTGGAACAGATTGATCAGGCCATGGGGTTGGGGGAAGCAGACGGAAGTTCAGTGGAAGAAAAAAATATCCTCAAGGGCATTGCCCAGTTTGGAAACATCACCGTAAGAAGAGCGATGCGCAGCAGGTTGGATGTGCAGGGTGTTGAGGCGAGCATCTCTTTTTCAGAACTCAAAAAAAAGGTCGCTGATCAGCAGTATTCAAGGTTTCCCGTGTTCAATGATAACCTTGACAACATTGCTGGAATGATTCATGCCAAGGACCTTATCCCACACCTGGACAAGGTGGATGATTTTGATTGGAAACCCCTGGTCCGTCCGGCATTTTTTATCCATGAACAAATGTTGGTAGAAGACCTGTTGAAAGACTTTCAACAAAAAAGGACCCATTTTGCTATTGTGGTGGATGAATTTGGGGGAACAGATGGCATCATCACCATGGAAGATATCTTGGAAGAAATTGTAGGGGAGATCAGGGATGAATATGATGATGAGGAATCTGTCAACATGCGGATTGATGAATTCAATTTCATCTTTGAAGGGAAAATGATGATCAATGAGGCGTGTAAGCTGATGAACCTTCCCAACAGGGTTTTTGATGCCATCAGGGGTGATAGTGAAACGGTTGCAGGGCTTGTGCTTGAGCTTGCTGGCGAGATCCCCAAATTGAATCAGGTATTGGTTGCCAATGATTTCACTTTTACCGTGCTCGAGGTTGCCATGAACCGCATTCACAAGATCAAGATTACCATCGCTGCACCGCAGCAATAAATCATTTCATGAAAAAAATTCACAGCGGTTTTGTTCTTTCCGCATTCCTTGCATTCATTTTCGCCTGCAACAGCGATTATACACCCAAGCCAAGGAGCTATTTCAAGATAGACCTTCCCCAACGGGCATACAAGGAGTTCAATGAACCAGGTTATCCCTATGCTTTTGAATATCCTGTCTATGCCAATATTTCCAAAGAAGCGGATAGTACTGGCAACAGTCCATACTGGATCAATGTCAATTTTGATCAATTCAGGGGCAGGATCTACCTCAGCTATAAATCCATCAGTGGCAGTTCTGTATATAAAGTCAAAACGGCCAATGGCTATAAAGATTCAGTGGTGAACAACAGCTTTGAAAGCCTGCGGGAAGAGGCCTATAAAATGACCTACAAGCATACCATCAAGGCCAGTGGAATCATTGATTCTGCTTTTGCTACAGCAAATGGTTCCACGGGCGTTTATTTTTATGTAGCAGGAGAGGCGGCAACATCAAAGCAATTCTATGTTGCTGATACAGCCAGGCATTTTCTCCGCGGGGCACTGTATTTTGATGCTTCACCCAATGCGGATTCCATTTCCGTGGTCAGTGATTTTCTGGAAGAGGATATCAAACACCTGCTCCGCACGCTTCGCTGGAAAGGGAAACAATAGAATCCTTGCTTATCCAATTTTGATATCAGCAGCAACGGCTTTCATCTGTGCACTGATCTCTGCAGAACACAAATTACCAATGCTTCCCTCGTGGGTATGGTTCAGTTTTTGCGTGGCATCAAAACTGAATGTACCCTGATCAATCATGTTTCCAACCTGTGCATAGGCATCCCTGAAGGGAATGCCCTGGTTGACCAATTCATTCACCTTTTCAACACTGAACAGGTATTTGTATTTTTCTTCGGTAAGAATATTGTCCCTTACACCAAGCGCATTCAACATCAGTTTCATCATCTCCATGCAAGCGCGCAACTCTTCCATGGCAGGGAAAAGGATTTCCTTGGTGAGTTGCATGTCGCGGTGATATCCTGAAGGAAGATTATTGATCAGCAAAGCAAGTTCATTGGGTACTGCCTGGATCCTGTTGCATTTGCCACGGATCAGTTCAAACACATCAGGATTTTTTTTGTGTGGCATGATGCTGCTGCCAGTGGTCAGCTCATCCGGAAAATGGATGAAGCCAAAATTCTGGCTCATGAACAAACAACAATCCATTGCCAGGCGGCTCAGTGTTGCAGCAACAGATGCCAAAGCCATGGCAGTAAGCTTTTCAGTTTTTCCCCGACTCATTTGCGCATACACCGCATTGTAATTGAGGGTATTGAAATGCAGCAAAGCGGTGGTACGGGTCCTGTTCAGCGGGAAAGAAGATCCATAGCCGGCGCCACTTCCCAGTGGATTTTTGTTGGCCACTTTAAAGGCCGCCGCAACAAATTCCATGTCATCAACAAGGCTTTCCGCATATGCACCCAACCAGAGCCCAATGGATGAGGGCATGGCAATTTGAAGATGGGTATACCCAGGAATCAAGGTATCCTTGTGCTCATTGCTTTTCTGGATCAGCAGGTCAAAAAGCGATTGCATGTCATCTTTGATATCGATGATGGATGATCGCAGGAAAAGCTTGATGTCTACAGCAACCTGATCATTTCTGCTTCTGCCAGTGTGAATCATTTTTCCGACATCACTGATGCGTTCAGTGAGCATGAACTCAATTTGTGAATGGATATCCTCTGCACCGGCATCAATGGAGAATTGACCGGCTTCAATGCTTGTGAGGATTTTTTTCAGCTCAGCTACAGCAAGGTCAGCCTGTTCTTTGCTCATCAGACCCTGTTCGCCCAACATGGTCACATGTGCAATGGATCCTTCCACATCAAAGCGAGCCATTTGAACATCAAAATCGCGGTCTCTCCCAACAGTAAAGGCTTCTATTTGTGCTGCAGTTGATGTTTTGTCTTTGCTCCAAAGTTTCATGGTAATGTATTGGGGGTATGATCAGTAAACGGAAATGGTTGCTTCAAGCAATTGAATATAACCGCTGATACCGTTTTCAATCTCTGTGATGTAAATATACTCATCCGCGGTATGACTTCTCGCAGAATCACCAGGGCCAATTTTAAGGGCAGGAAATGACATCAATGCCTTGTCACTGGTGGTAGGAGATCCATAATGGGATAAACCAAGTTGTTTGCCTGCCTTTACAATAGGGTGATCCATGGGAATCATGCTCGATCTCAACCTGAAACTTCTTGGAACCAGCTCGGCTTTTACGCTTGCTTTCAATCGTTCAAGCACTTCGTCAAAACCATATTGTTCATTCACCCTTACGTCCACCACAAATTTGCAAGAGGCTGGTACTACATTATGGGCCTTGTTATCGGTTTCGATGACCGTTACTTTTGCTGTTGTTTTTCCAAGCAGTTCAGATGTTTTTTCAAAATCCATTTCCGCAATGGCCTGAATATCTTCTATGGCAAGGTAGATGGCGTTAATGCCCTCTTCCCTGGCCGCATGGCCGGCCTTTCCATGAACGGTTCCATCCAATACAAGCAGGCCTCGTTCAGCAACTGCCATCTCCATTTTGGTAGGTTCTCCCACCAGCCCTCCCATGATTTCACTGCCGTGTA
Source organism: uncultured bacterium (assembly GCA_903894575.1). GTDB lineage: Bacteria > Bacteroidota > Bacteroidia > Chitinophagales > Chitinophagaceae > Pollutibacter. The sequence continues at coordinate 3,696 of CAITQQ010000428.1, read as the reverse complement.
ACTTTTCCAAAAAGGTTTCATCTTTCAGCAGAAGTTCCACACCATTTGTGCCGGAGATTTCTTCTTCAGCAGTTGCTGCCAGGATGATATTGAAAGGGAGGTCATTTCTATCAAAAAAATGAATAAATGTTGCGATCAATGAAACCAATGGGCCGCCGGCATCATTGCTGCCCAGGCCAATCAGGCGTCCTTCTGTTTCTGTTGGCGTGAAAGGATCAGTGGTGTATCCCTTGGCAGGCTTTACCGTATCATGGTGTGAGTTCAGCAGGATGCTTTTTTTGGAAGGATCAAAATATTTATTCAATGCATAAACATTGTTGATCAGTCTTCCTGTGCTGATGCCATTTTCTTGTAAGTATTGTTGGATCAGGTCTGCCACCTCTTTTTCTTCCCTGCTCAGTGAGGGGATGGCAATCATTTTCTTGAGAAGATCGATTGCATTGTTGGTGATATGTTGATGGGTTGACATGTTGTTATTTTTTGATCAGCATATCGCAGTACCTGTTTTTCCTTCTATCAAATCACTGAGTGCTGTTGCATCACCAATGATCACCTTTTCTACGCCAGATTGCAGTGCAGCAAAGGCATTGTCGAGTTTAGGGATCATTCCGGCAAAGATGGCCTTGTCATGCTTCAATTGCTCAAACAATTCCCTGTTGATCAGCGGGATGGCACTGTCTTCGTCATCTACATCCTGCAGCACACCTTTCTTTTCAAATGAATAGACAAGTGTGACAGGAATATGTTGGGCCATTGCCTTGGCAATTTCTTGAGCGATGGTATCGGCATTGGTGTTCAGCAGTTGACCGTTTTTGTCTTGTGTGATGGGCGCAATGATGATGTTGAGATCCATCTCAAGGAGAGAAAGAATCAACTTGGTGTTCACGCTGTCCACATCTCCGACAAATCCAAAATCAATCGTTGGATGCACCCGCTTGTGTGCAGTGACGCAGTTGCCATCAGCACCTGAAAGCCCAATAGCAGGAGCATTTAAGGCATTGAGCGATGCAACAATTTGTTTGTTGATCATTCCTGCATACACCATTGTGACAACCTTCAGTGTTTCAGCATCGGTGATCCTTCTGCCATCAACCATTTGCTGGGGTATAGAAAGATCAGCCGCCAGTTTTGTTGCCAGTTTGCCTCCGCCATGCACAAGGATTTTTTTTCCTTTCAGTGTTGAGAAGGAGGAAAGAAAAGTACTGAGCTTGGTAGCATCATCTATGATGTTACCGCCGACTTTGATGATGTATAATTTGTTTTCGTTCATTGAAGTAGAGATGATATCACTGCCTGAGCGGCCCATACCCGGTTGGAGGCTTCTTGTGTGATGATGCTGTTTGGCCCATCCAGTATTTCGTCAGACAGTTCTATGTTTCTTCTTACGGGTAAACAATGCATCAGTTTTGCATTGCATGTTTGCCCAATTTTTTCATTCGTTAACATCCAATCTCCCTCGAATGCTGGCATGGTTCCGTATGAGGAGTAAGCACTCCAGTTTTTCACGTAAACAAAGTCAGCATCTTTCAAGGCGTTCTCCTGGTCGTATTCAATGGTTGCCCCCTGGGTAAATTCTTCTGACAACTCATATCCCTTGGGATGGGTGATCACAAAATCTGCATCTCCCCAGGCATTCACCCACTGGGCAAAGCTGTTCGCAACGCACTGTGGCAAGGCTTTTACATGCGGCGCCCAGGTGAGCACCACTTTGGGTTTAGCCGATGTATTGTTTGTTGCTTGCCAGGATTCTGTGATGGTAATCAGGTCCGTCAGGCTTTGCAAAGGGTGCAGGGTTGCGCTCTCAAGGCTCAATACAGGAATACCTGCGTACTTGATGAATTGTTTGATGATATGCTCTCCATAATCGGCCTCCCTGTCCTTGAGCCCTGGAAAGGTCCTGATGGCAAGGATGTCGAAATAATTGCCCATGATGGGTGCTGCATCTTTCACATGTTCTACGGTGGTGCCATTCATGATGGCACCCTCTTCAAATTCCAAAGACCAGCCTTCATTGCCAACATTGAAAATAACCGTTTCCATACCCAGTTGTTGCGCGGCAACCTGTGTACTCAATCTAGTGCGCATGCTTGGGTTCAGAAAAAGGCATCCAATTCTTTTGTGTTTGCCCAGCGTTTCGTCTTTCCATGGATTGGCCTTGTAATCAAGGGCTTTCCTGATCAGTGCTGGGATGTCCTGGACGTCATGGGCTGAGATGAATTGTTTCATGTTGGCTTTATTGTTGGTATTCCGCAATCGCTGATTTCAATGCATTGATAAAGGCCATGGCATCCTCCATGGTCAGGGCCAGTGAGGGGAGCAGCCTAATCACGTTGGGTTTTGCTTCACCTGTAAATATCTTGTATTTGAAGAGCAGGTCTTTTTTAAGGTTCTTGTGGCTTTCGGGTACATCAAATCCAATCATCAGTCCATAACCCCTGACAGCACTGATCTCGGGAATGGCTTTCAGTTCCGCCTGAAGGTAGTTGCCTATTTTTTCTGCGTTCTGCATCAATGATTCTTGATCAATTACTTCTAGCACCGCCAATGCTGCAGCACAGGCCAGGTGATTTCCTCCAAAGGTTGTGCCCAGCATGAAATGCTTGGCCTTGATTTTGGGCGAGATGATGATGCCTCCGATGGGGAAGCCATTGCCCATCCCTTTTGCCATGGAATAAATGTCTGCATCCACGCCTGCAAAATCGTGGCTGAAAAATTTTCCTGACCTTCCGTAACCACATTGCACACTGTCTGCGATATAGATGGCGCCAAAATCATCACACTGTTTTCTGATGGCCTGCAGGAATGCATTGCTGGCCACATTGATGCCGCCTACACCTTGAATGCCTTCTACAATGACTGCAGCAATCTCATTGCCCTCTTGCCTGAAATGTGCTTCCAGTGCCTCAATGTCGTTGAAGGGGAGAAAGCTGATATTATTGGTTTCATTGACCGGGGCAACAATATTCGGATTGTCTGTAGCTGCTACGGCCAAGGAAGTTCTGCCATGGAATGCCTTTTTGAAGGCAACAATTTTTTTCCTTCCTGTATGGAAAGAGGCCAGTTTGAGGGCGTTTTCATTGGCTTCTGCTCCTGAGTTGCAGAGAAACAGATCAAAGTCTTTCTTTCCTGAGACCTCACCCAGTTTTGCCGCCAGTTCTTCCTGCAAGGGGATCCTGATGGAGTTGGAGTAAAATGCAATCTGGTGGAGTTGGTCTTCTATGCGTTTGACCCAATGGGGATGGGTATGACCGATGCTGATGACAGCGTGGCCGCCATAGAGGTCCATGTATTCGGTATTGTTGATGTCCCAGACCCTTGTGCCCATGGCTTGGGTAATGGTGATATCGTTGATGGGGTAAACGTCAAAAGTTTTCATGATGCCTTTTTTGGTATTAAAAAGCTGATGCCTTTAGGTTGAGTCCGATTGTTTGATCCAAGCCAAACAGGATGTTCATGTTCTGCACTGCTTGTCCACTGGCGCCTTTGAGCAGGTTGTCAATGGCGCTGTGCACAACGATCTTGTTGCCTTCCTTCTCGATATAGATTACACATTTGTTCGTGTTCACCACCTGTTTCAGGGCAATCGGCTTGTCTGCCATGATGGTGAAAGGATGCCCTTGGTAGAACTCCTTGTACAGTGCCTGGATGGTTTCAAGGGATTGATCAGTGCTGATGGTGGAGGATACAAAAATGCCT
>CAITQQ010000427.1 GCA_903894575.1 uncultured bacterium | reverse complement strand
TCAAGGCCCTAATGTGCGTTCGTCGCTAGTGGAAAAGCGCCCGACAGTGAACTTCTCTTCGTCAAGAGATGGCGCAATCATCGCGGTAGCTATAATAAATTGATGGTCAGACTTCAGTTCTGCAGATCGTTTCTGGAGTTGCATTTGAAAATTTCTACTCCTGTATTTTCAGCATTCCTAATGAGCTCAAAAAGAAATTTTACAATTGAACTAGGCAAAAGGTTAAGATTAGTCAGATCTTCTAAGAAAATATCCATTGAAGATCTTGCAAATCAATCAGATATGACCTATTCACAGGTAAGCAGGATAGAGTTGGGAAAGATCAATACAACCGTTTATACATTGTATAAACTTTCAAAATCACTCAATGTTCATCCAATAGAAATTTTACCAGTACTCACAAATAATTAAATTACTATATTCATATACATTCAACATACAATTAATTGTATTTAATCTAAATCATGAATATCAAAGAGTCCCATTTTTTATCCGAACTAGGAAATAAAATAAATGGAATTCGGATTAATTCAGGTATTTCTTTGGAAGAATTGTCAACACTATGTGGCATTGATGTTGAAACACTTAAGCTAATAGAAGCTGGGAGCATATCAGTTCTCCTGATGGATTTTGTCAGAATAGCAAAGGCTCTAAATGTGCCACCTTCAACCTTGGTTGACTTCACAAAATAAACGGCCTAATTAGTTTCAGGCTCCTGCTGGCTAAGGCAATGGAAACTCCCCAGCCCCCAAATGATATCTGTTGAATCAATGCCCACGATTTCCCTATCTGGAAAACAACCTTGAATGATCTGCAGTGCCTTATCGTCTTTTTCAGACCTGAAAGTAGGCACAACAACCTGTTGATTGGCAATATAAAAATTGGCATAAGAAGCGGGCAACATCTGCTCTTCCCAAATGACCGGATCCGGCATGGGCAATTCTACAATGTTCAACTGCTTCCCGTTCAATAAGCGCATGGCTTGCAATTGTTTCAGGTTGTGTTGCAGCAATGCGTAATTATCATCTGACTTGTTCTCCTCTATCACAGTGATGACTGTGTCTTCATTGACAAACCTTACAGTATCATCAATATGGCCATCGGTATCATCTCCAACAATTCCCTCATCGACCCATAAAACCTGGTCTTGGCCATAATAGTCCATGAGGTATTGTTCAATTGCTGCCTGGCTCAGATGAGGATTGCGATTGGGGTTCAACAAACAGGCTGTAGAAGTCATGACTGTTCCAGCACCATTGAATTCTACAGAGCCACCCTCCATGATGATTCCAGGATTGAAAACATGCAAGCCGAGCTGCTTTCCAATCAGGGTTGGAATCACATCATCCAGATCAAAGGGAGGATACTTGTTTCCCCAGGCATTGTAATTCCAATCCACAATGGCTTTCTTTTTCGGATCCAATTTATTCAAGAGAAAAGCAGGTCCATGGTCCCTGCACCAGGCGTCATTGGTGGGATGAATAAAGAAATTGATTTTACCCATATCAACACCTGCAGCCTCAATCAGCTGGAATGCTCGTTGTTTCATGGCCTCATCCACCACATTGATGTTGACCTGCTCAAACCTTGATAGCGTCTTGATAAAAGCAACATAGGATGGAAAAATAGTATCAATCTTTCCAGGCCATGAGGCTTC
>CAITQQ010000426.1 GCA_903894575.1 uncultured bacterium | reverse complement strand
TGGATACGCTGATGGCTATGGAAGCCAGGAATGATTTTGCCAACCCCAATTACATGGGATTGCTGATCCCTAATTTTTACGAGAAACATATTTTAAGACTTCCTTCCGCCCAATGGCCGGAGCCGGTCAGTCGCTCCTTCGCAAAAATGAACCAATCCCTTTATGTGACCATGCAGGGCCCCAGTGAATTTGGCATCGCCGGTCGTTTGAGCAACTGGGATGTAAGCAAGGAGTTGCAAAACATCAACCTGCCCACCCTGGTGGTTGGCGCAAAGCACGACACCATGGACCCTGAACACATGAAATGGATGGCATCACAATTCAAAAAAGGAACCTACCTCTATTGTGAAAATGGAAGCCATATGTCGATGTATGATGATCAGCAGACCTATTTCAAGGGATTGATTGGATTTGTTCATTCAGTGGAAGGACAGCACTGATCTCTTGCTTATATTGTGTACTAAATGGTGCACCATGCGATCTTTTTATATTTTTTTAACAGCCTCTTTTTTTGCAGTTAATTCGATTGTTGGACAGGAGAAAACCCTGCTTCAGGTGCCTGCCAGAACAAAAACTACTGATGTCAATCCCAGGGGAGTTTCTATTCTTCCCAGCGGCCGGTATGTTGCACCTGCCGGAAAGGTCAGCATGATTACGCACGATCCGTTTGGATTGACCATTTCTCAGGATGGTAGCAAGGCCGTATCGTTGCACAACGGTGTCTTTACCATTTTTTATCTGGATAAAGATTCAATGGTAAGGGTTCCGGATTACAACAAAACCATTCCCAGCCCGTTCACAAAAGGTTCCTTGCTTGGTGCTGCTTTTCACAAGGACAACAAAACCGTTTTTTTGAGTGGGGGTGATAATGGCACCATCATTGCATTTGACTGCATCAGCCTCAAGGTAGTGGATAGTTTTGCATTGGATGGGAAAGTTGGAGATATCATTTTTCAGGACAGTTTTACTTCTGACCTGATCTACAATGCAGTTGGAAATGAGCTGTTGGTGTTGGATCAGGCCAATTATCGGTTGGTCAGGATTGATTGCACAACAAAACAAATCAAGGCTTCAATTCCTGTAGGGCGACTTCCTTTTGGTTTGGCATTGAGTCCAGACAATCAAACTGCAGTAGTGGCCAATGTAGGGATGTATGCCTATCCGATGATTGAGGGCATTACAAAAGAGAATTATGACAGCATGCTCATTTCAAAGCATCCATACGCCCACAATTCCAAGGAATCCATCAGTGGAACGGTTGTGGAGGGCAGGAAAATTCCCGGGGTGGGAGATCCTAATACACCGGAATCGATGAGTGTTTTCACCATTGATCTGCAAAGCAATACGGTGACCGCCAAATTGAAGACCGGATACCTGATTGGTCAGATGTTGGAGGATGCTGAAGTGATTGGAGGATCCAGCCCCAACAGCATTGCGATCAATGAACAATTTGCTTACGTAACAAATGCCACCAACGATAATATTGCCGTCATCGATTACAGAAGCGGAAAGATTGTTCGTCATATACAAATCAAAGTAGACCCATTGCTTGACAAATTCCGGGGGTTGCTTCCTTTTGGCATCACAATTTCCAATGACGGATCAAAGCTTTATGTTGCCTTGCTTGGATTCAATGCGGTTGCGGTTATCGATACCAAGACCGATGCCACAGTGGGTCTGATTCCAACAGGCTGGGGGCCAACAAGGGTTAAGCTTTCGCCTGATGAAAAGGAAATGTACATCATCAGTTGTCGAGGGCTTGGTGCAGGCCCCAACGGTGGAAAGAATTTCAAAGCCCCTGCACAGGGTACTTATGTTGGTGATATACAACTGGCGAGCTTTCAGCGTCTGCCCATGCCCGATCAACAACAATTGCTTTCATACACCAGCAAGGTACTTGCATATACCTATGAAAAAGTAAATCCCATCAAGGATGACAATCCAATACCCAACTACCCGGGCGAAAAGGCTTCGCCCATCAAACACATCGTATACATCACCAAAGAAAACCGAACTTATGACGAGGTGTTGGGTCAGTTGAAAACGGGTAATGGTGACTCAAGCATCGCCCGATTTGGGCTTGGTGTGGATGTGCGTGTAAAGCGAAAGGCCGAAAAAGATGGTCCAACAGACAGCCTTGCATTAACCAATGCGAACATAACACCCAATCATCACAAGGTTTCAGCGCAGTTTGCTTATTCAGATAATTTCTATTGTGACAGTGATGCATCTATTCATGGACATCATTGGATGATGGGAGTAATTCCCAATGAGTGGGTTGAAGTCAATTCCAATACCAGCAAGACGGAAAAGTTTTTTTCTCCAGCACCAGGAAGAAGATTTCCAGGTTCAACGGGAAGTATGGATCCTGAAGATTTTGCTGAAACAGGAGGACTCTGGGAGGCTTTGGAAAGAAAAGGGGTTTCTTTTTATAATTTTGGTGAGGCAAATGAAACGGCACATGTCCGTGAGCAATGGTATGATACAGCGACAGGTGCATCACACGGGGTGATGGTACCCATGCAGGATGCTCTTTTCAGCAGGACCAGTCACAATTATGCAGGCTACAATACCAATATTCCTGATCAGTTCCGGATGAACCAATTCGAGCATGAGTTCACCAAAATGTGGTTGAAGGGAAAAGAGAGAATGCCTTCATTGGTTACCGTTCAAATTCCCAATGATCACACTGCTTCTCCAAGACCGCAGGATGGGTATCCATATACGCATAGTTATGTAGCAGATAATGATCTGGCTGTTGGCAGGATCTTGCATTTTCTCTCCAGAACCCCATACTGGAAGAATATGCTGGTGGTGATTACGGAAGACGACCCTCAAGGTGGTGTAGATCACGTTGATGCACATCGAAGTATTCTCATGTTGGCTGGTCCTTATGTTAAGCGAAATCATGTATCACATACCCATGCCAATTTCGGTTCAATCCTCAAGATGATTTACAATATCCTGGCAGTGCCATATGTTAACCAATATGATGTAACGGCTTCATCTTTACGGGATTTTTTCACCAACAAGCCAGACTTCACACCATACTCACTGGAGTTTCCGGATAAGCGCGTCTTTGATGCATCCAAGGCCATGAAACGCTACAAGCGGGATATTGATTGGAGAAAAGTAATCCAAGGTCCAGACATGGACGATGAAGATGATCAGCGTGAAAAGCATTATAAAAAAGAAAACGAGTAGATTCATGAATAGCAAGACCTCAATTATTGCATTGTTGATTTTTTGCCAGTTTGCAATACCTGTTTTTTCACAGGATAAAACGGATACCATTGCTTCAATGGATGAGGTGTCGGTGACAGCAACCAAAAGGTTATCTCAGTCCTCAAGATTGCCCTATTCCATTACAATCCTTTCGCGAGAAGATGCATCCAGGCAGTTATCTCGGACCGTTCCCGAATCACTCACAGGAATACCCGGAGTGTTTATACAAAAAACCAACCATGCAGGTGGTTCTCCTTTTTTGCGGGGATTGACAGGCAATCAGTCACTGATTTTGGTTGATGGTATACGCCTGAACAATTCAATATTCAGGTATGGACCCAACCAATACATGACACTTGTAGATCCATTTATCGTAGAAAAAGTTGAAGTGATCAAAGGGACAGGATCGGTGCAATACGGAAGTGATGCGATGACAGGGGTTATCAATATTCAGACCACCGCATTGAGGTTCCTGGAAAAACCTCAATGTAATGAAAAGGCTTCATTGCGCCTGACGGAAACAGGCATGGAATTTTCTTTCAGACCTGAACTGAAATATGAAGGCAAAAAATTTGCTTTCATGATTGGTGCAGGCAGTAAGAAGTTTGGTGATCTGAAGGGAGGTGATAGTACTGGTTTTCAGACGCCATCTGCGTATGCAGAAAAATCGTTTGACTTCAAGTGGATGAATGATCTCGGCAGAGGGTGGCAATTGACTGGAGCATATCAGTGGCTTCAACAAACAAATGTGCCGGTCTACCATAAATACATTTTAGAAAATTTTGCGCTCAATACTTCAGATCCAATTGGCAGAGGATTGGGTTATCTGCAGTTGAAAAAATTCTTCAATTCAACTCATTTTAAATCCTTGGATATTTTTGTTGCGAACCAACATGTTGCGGAATCAAGGTTCTCAAGAAAAAACAACAGTGCTATAACCCGCTTTGAACGAGACAGGATCTCGACAACTTCAGTGGGCATTGATTTGTCTCAGCATTTCAACGCTCATTGGAATGCGAACACTGGTATCGAGCTCTATACAGACATGGTGAAGAGTGAAAGAAATGAGAACAATACTTCAACGGGGGTCTCTACGGCATTGCGTGGACTTTATCCAGATGGGGCGCGTTACGCAAACATTGCGGCTTATACATTGCATCATTTTCAGTTGAATAAATTGCAATTGGAGGCCGGCATGCGCTACAACCGTTACATTGCAACAATCAATGAGACTACCCTTGGAAAAGTAACCCTCAAGCCGCAAGCACTTGTTTTTCAGGGAGGTGCCAATTATCAATTGCTCAAGGCTGTTTATCTGTATGCCAATATCAGCGATGGTTTCCGGGCTCCCAATATTGATGATTTGGGTACCTTGGGTATTGTAGATTTTCGGTATGAGGTCCCCGCTTATGCACTCAAGCCAGAACGATCAGTCAACAATGAACTGGGAGTGAAATATCTCAGGAGCAAAATCAGCGGATCCCTGTCTATCTTTAAAACTACACTCTATAACCTGATTTCAAGGATCAAGACTGCTGATCGGATCAATGGATATGATGTGTATGTCAAGGAGAATGTGGACAAGGGATTCATTCGCGGATGGGAGGCTCAGTTGGTCTATAAGCCAGCTAAATTTTTCAGAACTCAGTTGTCTGCCACCAATTTGTTTGGACAAAGCCTTACAAAAAATCAGCCCCTCAGAAGAATTCCCCCTTTCAATGCAAGGATAAGTGCTGAGTACCTGATGAACCAGGTTGTTGCTGGAATTTCTTTTGACCATGCTTCACCGCAAAGGCGCCTGGAAGCAGGGGATAAATCAGATAACCGCATCCCCGCTGGAGGAACGCCTGGCTTCAATCTGCTGAATATGCATTTTGCTTACCAGGCAAAAAACATTTCCTTTCGCGCTTACCTGAACAATATTTTCAATGTTGATTACAGGACCCACGGCTCAGGGATCAATGGCATGGGTCGGTCCATTTCCGCCATGATGGTTGTATCTTTAAAGCAATAAACGGCTCAACAAAACTTCAATATGATCAATTATTTTTTCAAAACCGCTTGTATTCTTTTGATGTTTCTTTCAACATCAGCCCAGAAAATGGCTGCGCCCATCACGCTGCCCAATGGCTGGAAATTGAGTCCTGCCGGAAAATCTTTTGGGTTGGGGGATCTTCCTTTGAACATGGCATTGAGTAAATCCGGGAAATACCTTGCTGTAACCAACAATGGACAAAGTACTCAGAGCATTCAATTGATTGATGTGAAGGCCGAGAAGGTGATAGATTCCGTTGATATTCAAAAATCATGGTATGGTATTGAATTTACATCAGATGAAAAATTCATTTATGTATCGGGCGGACATGATAACCAGATATTGAAATATGAAATCACTGGTGGAAAATTAAAAATGGTTGACAAGATTTCATTGGGAAAGCCCTGGCCCAATCGCATCGGGCCCGCCGGACTAACAATTGATGAATCAAGAAACATGATGTATGTTGTTACGAGAGAGGACAAACAACTTTATCTGGTGAATCTTCTTTCCAAAAAAACAGTTGGTCAGTTTGGTTTGGATGCAGAGGCATACGACTGCAAATTGAGCAAGGATAAAAAAGAATTGTTCATCACCTGTTGGGGATGTGATAAGGTCTTGGTCTTTGATCTTGTCAACTACCGTTGGCAGAGACCAATTACCGTTGGAGACAATCCCAATGAGATGTTGCTTTCTGGGGATGGCAAATTGCTATATGTCTGCAATGCCAATGACAACAGCGTTTCCGTGATTGATGTTAAAAATAAAATTGTTATCGAAACATTGGATGCTGCCCTTTTCCCTAATTCTCCCAGTGGCTCAACCACCAATAGTCTGGCGATTGATCCTGTGTCAAAAAGATTGTACATCGCCAACGCTGATAACAATTGTTTAGCGGTTTTTGATATTGCTGAAAAGGGAAAAAGTATTGCAAAAGGTTTCATCCCTGTTGGCTGGTATCCTACATCTGTGAGGTACATCAATGGGAAATTATGGGTGGCGAATGGAAAGGGTATGACATCATTGGCCAATCCTTTTGGTCCATCCCCCATCCGGAAAAAAGAGGATGTGATCCATCATGGTTTCCAGGTTAAGGATGCGTCTCAGGTTGAATACATAGGAGGATTGTTCAAGGGAACGATGAGCATTATTTCATCACCCAAACAACCAGATCTGGAAATATATACTGCTGCTGTTTACCGAAATTCCCCTTACTCCATCAAGAAGTCGGCAGTCGCCGATAGTCTTGCTCCAGGATTTCCCATTCCGGTGAAAGCAGGACAAAAATCACCGATCAAACATGTGTTTTATGTCATCAAGGAAAACAGGACCTATGATCAGGTTTTGTCTGATGTAAAAGGGGGCAATGGTGATACATCCCTGTTGTTGTTTGGGGAAAATATCACACCAAACCAACACGCCCTGGCCAAGCAATTTGTTTTGCTAGATAATTTTTATGTGAATGCAGAGGTCAGTGCAGACGGGCATAACTGGAGCATGGGTGGGTATGCAACTGATTATCTTGAAAAGACATGGCCGTCGAGTTATGGAAGCCGTGGTGGTACTTATGGTGGCGAAGGAGAACGTGAAATTGCCAACAACAAGGGTGGTTTTATTTGGAACAATTGCTTCCGGTATGGTGTCAGTTTCAGGAGTTATGGTGAGTTCATGAGCAATGGAAATCCTACCGTACCCATCCTCAAAGGAAACAACTGCAGCTATTTTCCTGAATACAACATGAACATCCGTGATACCACAAGGGTTAACTTATGGAAACGCGAATTTGACTCTTTGCTTGCCATCAATCAGGTTCCACAATTCAATACCATTCGATTGGGCAATGACCATACCGAGGGGATTCGTTTGGGTAGACCTTCCCCTTACGCCCATGTTGCTGACAATGACCTTGCAGTAGGAATGTTGATTGAAACACTCTCAAAAAGTTCCATCTGGAATGAAACCGCTGTTTTTATTCTCGAAGATGATGCGCAGAATGGTGCTGACCATGTTGATGCTCATAGGAGTCCTGTATATCTTGCGGGAGGTTTTGTCAAGCGTGGTTATATAGACCATACGCCTTATTCAACCACCTCTGTGTTGAGAACGATGGAGTTGATTTTAGGCATGGGGCCCATGTCTCAGTATGATGCTGCCGCAACACCCATGTGGCGCTGTTTTGATTCATCCCCCAAGGCATTTCCTTTCAAGGCCATCATTCCCAGCGTAAGTCTCAATGAGAAAAGCACGGTCATCAACCAGTGGCAAAAAAAATCAGAGCTGTTCAATTTTGCCAAAGAAGACAGCAACAATGACATTGAGTTTAATAGGGTATTGTGGCATGGCATAAAAGGCGATATTCCTTTTCCAGGACCCCGTCGTGCAGGATTCCTGATGGTGAATGCCAAAGATGGCGATGACGATTAATATAAAACATCATGATACACATGAAAAAACAGCTTCTGTTCTTGCTTTTTTTGGCATGTCAATTTTTGGCCTTTGCACAAAAAACTAAACCGAATATTGTCTTCATCATGGCCGATGATCTTGGCTTTTCTGATATCGGGGCTTATGGTTCTGAGATCAAGACACCTCATCTGGATAGCCTTGCAGGAACTGGAGTTCGTCTAAAACAATTTTATAATACCGGGCGTTGCTGTCCTTCAAGAGCATCTTTGTTGACGGGGATGTATTCCCACAATACTGGGATGGGTTACATGAATGGATTTGATCAAGGAACTCATGGGTACAGAGGAGATTTGAGCCGCAATACCATGACCATTGCTGAGGCCCTGAAGGAAGCTGGTTATGCGAGTTATATGTCAGGAAAATGGCATGTGGCGACTGAAACAAAACCCAAAGGGCCACAGGACAATTGGCCCAGGCAACGTGGATTTGATCGGTATTTTGGAACGCTGATCGGATCGGGTAGTTTTTATACACCAAAGTCTCTGACATCTGACAACACACCAGTCAAGCCCAAAAAAGATTTTTACCTTACCGATGCAATTGCTGATTCTGCTGCATTTTTCATCAATGATCATGCTGTGAAACGGGCTGGGGATCCGTTTTTTTTATATGTTGCTTTTACGGCTCCCCATTGGCCGCTTCATGCAAAAGAAAAAGACATTCAAAAGTACATGCAGTTGTACGAAAAAGGTTGGGACGCCTTGAGGGCTGATCGGTACAAAAAGCAACTACAGCTGGGTGTTGTTGACAAGTCTTATCGGTTGACTGATCGACACGACACCATTCCTGCCTGGAAAGATATTCCCATGCAAGAGCGGGCCATTTGGGTAAAGCGCATGGCCATTTACGCAGCCCAGATTGATTGCATGGATCAAGGCATAGGAAGAATTATGCAGGCTTTGAAAAAGAATGAATTTTCTGAAAACACCATGGTTGTTTTCATGGCAGACAATGGAGGTTGTGCTGAATTTTTGAGTAGCATGGATACATCTTTGTCGGCACTTGGCACTGATTCAAGCTATGAGAGTTATCGGGGAAATTGGGCCAATTTGAGCAATACACCTTTCAGGTTATTCAAGACAAGGTTGCATGAAGGAGGAATCCACACGCCATTCATCATTAGCTGGCCAGGCCATACGGCCAAGCAGGGAACTATCGTTGAAAATGCTCCAGCCCATATCATTGACCTGATGCCAACATTCCTTGATGCTGCTGGTTTGGCGTATCCAAAAATATTCAACAAACAGCCAACAAAACCATTGAATGGCGTCAGTTTGGTCTCTGTTTTCAAAGGTGGAAAAAATGCAAACCGCACATTGTACTGGGAACACCAGGCCAACAGGGCCATTCGTATGGATGACTGGAAACTGGTCTCCATGAGTACTGAGGAAAGCCCGTATATTGGAACTTGGGAATTGTATGATCTCAAGACAGACAAAACAGAACGGATAAACCTTGCCCTCAAGTATCCAGATAAAGTAAAGGAACTGGAGGCGGCCTGGAACCGGTGGGCCACTGAAAACAATGTATTCCCGCTCAATGGCAAGGATTTGAAGTTGCGCGGACTCGAGTTCAAAAGAAATTAGCGATTTTACATCATCTTCCAATTGGTTGAACGGGGGATGGTCAACACGAATTGCTTACCTTAGAGGTACAAAAATTCCTCTATGGTTTATATGCTGCGTACCAAGAAATTCCTGGTTTTTCTATTGTCCTTTTTGGTTCTGTTTGTCTCGGATCTTTCTGCTCAAAAAAAAGCAGCCAAATCCCCCGAGCTTCCTGCTGTTCCATCGGTTGACCTTGAAACCTATTTCAAGCCAGTTTTGTGGCGCAACCTCGGGCATACCCGTGGTGGTCGATCTGTTACTGCCACCGGCATCAAAGGGAATAATCAGACCTATTATATGGGAACCACCGGCGGTGGTGTCTGGAAGACTGAAGATGCAGGGCAGAGCTGGAAAAATATTTCTGACGGTTATTTCAAAACAGGATCTGTAGGGGCAGTTGCCGTTGCGGCTTCTGACGCAAACGTTGTTTATGTGGGAATGGGTGAGCATGCCCCCCGCGGTGTGATGACTTCTTATGGTGATGGCGTTTACCGTTCAACCGATGCTGGTAAAACCTGGAAACACCTGGGCCTTGAATTGACCCGCCATATCGCCAATATTCGCATCCATCCCTCAAATCCTGATGTGGCCTATGTTGCAGCGCAGGGTGCTTTGCATGGCCCTTCAAAAGAAAGGGGCATCTACAAAACTGAAGATGGTGGAAAGACTTGGAAACATATTCTTTATGTCGATGAAAATACAGGCTGCTCAGACTTGAACATGGACATGAGCAATCCTCGGATTTTGTATGCTGCCATGTGGGACCATCGCCGTCTGCCATGGGCCGTTCAAAGTGGTGGTAAAGGATCTGGCTTGTACAAGAGCACAGATGGTGGTGAAACATGGGAAAAAATCCAAAATGGTTTGCCAAAGGAATTGGGCAAGATGAGTGTCTCAGTTTCATTGGCCAATCCCAACAAAGTATATGCATTGGTTGAAAGTGATACGCAGAAGGAGCAGGGTGGTCTGTTTGTGTCCAACGATGCAGGATCCAACTGGACACGGGTCAGCAAGGACCATAGGCTGATCTCAAGGGCCTGGTATTATATTGAAGTATTTGCAGATCCAGTAAACGAGAATACAGTCTATGTGTTGGGTGCTGCCGGATTGAAGTCTGAAGACGGTGGTAAAACCTGGAAGAACCTTGGTGGCACCCATGGTGATTATCATCAACTATGGATCAATCCTGAAAACAACCAGAACATGGTGATTGCCAATGATGGTGGTGCTGCAGTTACTTTCAATGGTGGTAAGATCTGGTCTGCGCAGAACAATCAGCCCACTGCACAGTTTTACAGGATCAATGTTGACAATCTGTTCCCTTATAATATTTATGCAGGCCAGCAAGACAATACCTCTGTAAGGATTGCCAGCCGCAACACCAGTGGCGGCAGCATTACCGAACGACAGTGGAATTATTCTGCGGGTGGTGAATCTGCCTTTCTTGGCTTTGATCCCAACAACCCACGCTATGTAATGGGAGGAAGTTATCAGGGCACCATTGAGCTCTTGGACGCCAATACCAGCGAAGGTGTTGGTGTGATGGTTCATCCTGTACAATACCAGGCCATGCAGCCCAAGGACATGAAGTACAGGTTCAACTGGAATGCACCGATCCTCTATTCAAAGCATGAAAAAAATGTCTATTACCATGCCGGCAACAGGTTGTTCAAGACCACCGACATGGGCAAGTCCTGGGAGCCCATCTCTCCAGACCTGACCACACACGATACCACAAAAATGGGCATCAGCGGCTATCCTTATACCAACGAGGGTGCTGGTGGTGAAAACTATTGCACCATCGCCTATGTGATGGAATCTGACAAAGAAAAAGGAGTGATCTATACCGGCAGTGATGATGGTCTTGTCCATATCACCAGGGATGGTGGAAAGACCTGGGCCAATATCACCCCCAAAGATCTGGGAGAGGCGTTGATCAATGCGATCGAAGTATCGCCACACGATCCTGCAACGGTCTACATCGCTGCTAACAAATACAAGACCAATGATTTCACTCCATTTGCCTACAAGTCCAACGATTATGGAAAAACCTGGACCAAGATTGTGAACGGTATTCCTTACGGAGCCTGTTTAAGGGTTGTCAGGGAAGATGAGCGCAGGAAGGGTTTGTTGTTTGCAGGAACAGAAACGGGATTGTATATTTCCTATGACGATGGGGCGAATTGGAAAAACTTCCAACGCAATCTACCCATCACACCCATCACAGATCTTAAAGTGCACAAGGGAAATCTCATTGCATCCACCCAGGGACGTGCGTTTTGGATCCTTGACGATTTGCAGCCCATCAGAAGCTTTGATCCATCTGCCAATGACAAAGTGAGGTTACTGCCGGTGGCTGAAACCTTCAGGGTTTCCGGCTACAGCATCTTTGATGGCAATGAAGAAGTGAAACAATCATTTCCCATCACTACAGGGGCCAACCCAAGCACTGGTGCGGTCATTTACTATCAGCTTTCCAACAATCCAGATTCCATCAAGGACCTGTCTATTGAAATCAAAGACCAGCAGGGGAAGGTGCTCAGGACCTTCAGCAACAAGGCCTATGCCAAAGCTACTTCAAACAACAGCTACAAGGAAGAGCCTTTATTGACTGTTAAAAAAGGACTCAATCGATTTGTATGGAACCTCAGAAGGCAGGAAATGCCCACCATTGATGAGGTTTACATCGAAGGAAGCTATGGTGGTGGCAGGGCTGTACCCGGCATCTATGTTGTGGTATTGAAGGTTGATGGTCAGGAGTATTCCACCCCAATGGTAATCCAGCAAGACCCAAGGGTCAATCTAGGGCAGGCTGATTTTGTTGAGCAAGATGAGATGCTCAAAAAACTTGAGCAGGATGTTACAGATATTCATGTAGCGGTTACGCGCATGCGCAACCTTTCAAAACAAATCAACCAACTCAGTGCGTTGATTGAAAATGATCCGTCAAAAGCTGCTGTGGTTAAGCTGGGCAAGCAAATCAACGAAAAACTGAAAGTCTTGGAAGACAAACTCATCCAGCCCAAGAGTCAGTCTTATGATGACGTGATCAATTTTGTGAACAAGCTCAGTGCCAATATTATTTTTGTTCACGGGGAGGTCAATTCGAATGTACCTTATGTTACTGCAGGACAAAAAGCCCGCTATCAGGAATTGCATTCTGAATGGTTGGCGCTAAAGCAAGACATGGATCAACTCATGAAACAGGATGTTGCAGGTTTCAATGCCCTCTGCAAGCAACTCGCAGTTGATCATGTGTTGTTGCCGGAGTAAGGAGGAAAAGGACAAAAAAGTATACTCTATGGCTAATTAAATGAGCCGATGACGTTTTTTTTCATGGTTATTTGTAAAATATAAATAACCATGAAAAGGCATCATTAGGTGGAACGTTCATTTAAAAAACCATAACAATGGGTAGGATACAAATTGGAGCAACCGATTCAATTGTGATTGTATTGTACATCATCTTTTTGATCCTGGTTGGTATATTCATCAGTAAGAAAAAAACGGCTCTTGGTACACTCAATGCAGAAGATCTGTTTTTGTCTGGCAGATCATTGCCTTGGTACAAGGTGGGTCTTTCCATTTTCAGTACCAATGTGAGCCCTTCCATGTTGGTGGCCAGTTTCGGGGCTGCTTATACCAGCGGAATGGTGCTTGCCAACTTTGATTGGCTGGCATGGATATTCTTGATGTTGCTCTCATTGCTTTTTATCCCCAGGTATCTGGCCAACAATATTTCGACCATGCCGGAGTATTTGATGAAAAGATTCGGCAAGAAATCCCATGCATTTTTCACCTACTTTTCGATGGTCTCTTCCCTAGTGGTTTGGTCCAGCTTCATGCTTTGCATCGGCGGCATTGTCATCAACCAGTTGCTGGGCATTCCCATTTATGTTTCTGCCATCCTGATTGTAGTTATTGCCATGTCCTACTCCGTCAATGGAGGATTGAATTCCATTGTGCATACCGGAATGGTTCAGTCCATTGTATTGATTGCCATCTCGATGCTCATCTTTTTCATGGGATTGAATAAAGTGGGAGGTGTTGAAAAACTTATTGCTTCCGTACCCAAAGATTATTGGATTATTCTAAAGCCATCCACGGATACAGTTTACCCATGGCATGCGTTGATATTGGGTTATCCGGTCATTGGTATCTGGTTTTGGTGTACAGATCAAACCATTGTACAGCGTACACTTGCAGCCAAAAATGTGGACCATGGCCAGAAAGGAGCCTTGTTGATAGCGGCATTGAAAATTGTGATGCCAGCCCTTTTCATTGTTCCTGGAATCATGTGCCTGGTACTTGTCAAACAGGGTTTTTTTACACCACTGGCCAATCCTGACCATGCCTACATTACCATGGTGTATGGTTTGTTGCCTACTGGTATCATTGGGCTGGCATTGGGTACGCTCCTGGTTTCCGTCATCAATGATGTGGCCACTGGTTTGAGTTCATTCAGCACTGTTTTTGCCATGGATGTTTATGTCAAGAAAATCAATCCAACTGCAACAGCTGCTGAGATCAACAGCATTGGAAAAAAAATAATTCTCTTGGCAGCAACTGTCTCTGTGCTCATGGCCATTCTATTATCCAATTCAGACAAAGGCTTGTTCGATCTCGGGCAGTCATTGCTTACCTATCTTGCGCCACCTGCATCTACCGTATTCATCGTTGGAATCCTCTGGAAGCGTGCCACGCCAAGGGCTGCAGAGCTGACCCTTTATGTCGGAACATTTGTTTGCCTCCTGATTGGGTTCTGTCAATTGACAGGCTTTCCTACAAAAGAATTTTGGCCCCATTACATGCTGCTTTGTTTTTACATGATGTCTGCATTGGTCGTATTCATGATTGCAGTTTCGTTCATCACCAAGCCGCATTATGAACTGGTGCAATTGGTAGATCAAAATGATCCGCTGGTCAAAGAGAAGTCAAAGACATCACTGCTGGTCAAGTTGTTGTGGGTAGTCATTGCGGTATTGATGGCCATCGTTTTTTATATTTTCAATTGACAGGACGATTTGTTTTTTGGTTGACCATTGTGATATCGCAATTGGTTAAATAATTGTTCATGGGAATATTTTCCTTTATTTAACCTATTTTAGTTAAGCCAAGCCGGGCTGTATTTTCCAGTCTTAAAAACTTTCAACTGCCGTCATGAAAAAAAAGCTGCTGTTCATTGCAATGCTTGCAATGTTGTTGACATCACAACAATCACTTGTTTCACCTGCCCCAAAACCATATGAGGCAGCTGCATCCTCATCCCCCAACATCATCCTCATTTTCATGGATGACATGGGATATGGAGATCTCTCCTGCAACGGCGCATTGGACATCCAGACACCCAACCTTGACAGGCTTGCATCAGAGGGTATAAGGTTTACCAATTTTCTCTCTTCTCAAGCAGTGTGCAGCGCTTCAAGAGCTTCATTGATGACGGGCTGTTACGCCAACAGGGTGGGTATCTCAGGGGCTTTGTTTCCGGGTGCAAAGGTTGGATTGGCCAAAGATGAAATGACCATCGCTGACCTGCTCAAGCAAAAAAATTATGCTACGGGTATTTTTGGGAAATGGCACCTTGGTGATGCCAAGGAGTTCCTTCCATTCAACCAGGGATTTGACGAGTATCTCGGACTTCCCTACTCCAATGACATGTGGCCTGTGGGTTATGATGGACAACCGGTTAAATCCGGGAGCAATAAAAGTCAACATCCGCCCCTTCCACTGATTAAAAATGACAGGCCCATAGATACTATTAATACCCTAGAAGACCAGGCAACACTGACGGGAAGGCTTGCTGATGCTGCTATCCAGTTCATCAAGAAAAACAAGAACAAACCATTTTTCGCATATATTCCCAATCCCATGCCGCATGTGCCCATCAATGCATCTCCGGCATTCCGTGGAAAAAGCAAACAGGGTATGTATGGTGACGTAATCCAGGAAGTCGATTTTAATGTTGGTAAGATCATGCAGACCCTAAAAGAAGAAGGGCTGGATAAAAATACCCTGGTTATTTTTACGAGTGATAATGGTCCCTGGCTGAATTTTGGTAACCATGCAGGTTCTGCGGGAGGTTTCAGGGAAGGAAAGGGTACGTCATTTGAAGGAGGGCAAAGGGTGCCCTGCATCATGCGCTGGAAGGGTGTTTTGCCTGCAGGCATCGTGTCTAACCAACTTGCTTCAACCATCGATATTCTTCCAACCATTGCTTCACTGACCAAAGCGCCACTTCCAGAAAAGAAGATTGATGGGGTCGATATTTCTCCCATTCTGAAAGGAGATCCAACGGCCTCCCCAAGAAAAACCTTCCTCTATTACTACCGCAAAAATGCGCTAGAGGCAGTACGAATGGACAACTGGAAACTGGTCTTCCAACATCCCGCACGATCCTATGAAGTCGGTTCACCTGGTTTCAATGGTTTTCCTGGTCCAGCACCTGAAAACGTGATGGTATACAAGGCACTTTACGACCTGAGAAGGGATCCAGGTGAGGAATACGATGTCAAAGGACTTTATCCTGAGATGGTTAGAAAGCTGGAGGCCATTGCTGAAGAAGCACGCAAAGACCTCGGCGATGATTTGCAAAACCGGAAAGGCGCCAACAACCGACCTTCGGGGATGTTGGGTCAATAATCCATCACCGCAGTTGCTACAACCCTGCCAAAGATAAACTCATTTTCTTCAGCTCAGTAAGGGCTGTATTTTCAATGATGTTGTCCGGCATCAACACAAGAGAGGTATTGTTGCTTTTCCACCAGTCTTTGTGCAAAAGGGATTTGAATGGAATGGTACCAATCAGATAACTTCTTTCGTTCCCAGAATGCCATTCTTCAATGCTGGCAAATTCTTCTTTGGGGATATTGGCAAGGTCCTCAAAGCTGATATAGATCCTTAAATGGAAATCGTCTGAAAGGGTTGAAGGCACTTGTTGGTTGAGTTTTTTGTA
>CAITQQ010000425.1 GCA_903894575.1 uncultured bacterium | reverse complement strand
GGGATCTTTTATGGAAGGTGTATACCCTTCCCTGTATTCTATTTGGTTTTGCATTGATTTGTAGTAGAGTTCGATGGAAGTTTCAAAGGCATTGTCCTTGAAATTTCTGAAATACCCCGCTGCATATTGCCAAGACAACTGGGGCTTGACCAATAGTGTGCTGGGCACCCAAACATCCGTAGGAAGTGTAGTCCCTGAATTGCTTACGAGATGGATGTACTGGCGGTTCCGGCTGACAGAGGCTTTGATGGATGTCTGATCGTTTAAGGTGTAACGCAGGGTCGTACGGGGCTCAAAACCAGCATAAAATTTCACCTGTTCTCCGCTGTCAAAAACAGTGCTGTCCAATTTGTTTCCATTGGGATCCCGCTTGAAGGTCTTGAATGGACCAACCTGCTGGAAACCACTCCAACGAAGTCCATAACTCAACTTCAATCTATCACTCACCTCCCAATCATCTTGCACATAGGCACTTGATTCCCTGGCATATTTCAACTGTGCATTGTTGGGATTGAACTGAACTGAGTCTTGCCTGCCAGAAACGACAGATGGAGAAAAACGGTGAAAAGTATATTGCAAACCATACTTCAGCTTGTGTTCTGGCGAGAGGTAATGATCCAAGTCTGTCTTGATGTTGACATCACGCACCCCACTGCTCAGGGTGAAATCAAAATTATTTTGCAATGCATTCAAGGCAAAATTATAATCGTTGTAGACGACGGTTGAATTCATGAAGAGTTTCTTGCTGAAAACATGGTTCCACCTGGCAGTAACCGTTGAATTTCCCCAGGGAATACCCACATTGAACTGCCGCTGTTTATTCACAAAATCAAAAACATCTCTTCCAAAATACCCGCTGATATAGAGCCTGTCCTTGTTGGAAAAACGATAGTTGAATTTGGCATTGAGGTCATAGAAATAATATCCGGAGCCGTAAAATTGACTGCTTTTTTTGATGAAAGGTTTGATCAGCGCGTCAATATAGGTGCGCCTGCCAGAAACAATAAAAGAGGCCTTGTCTTTTTTAATCGGGCCTTGAATTGACAGTCGGGATGAGATGGATCCGATGCCACCTTCCGCCTGCTGTTTGTTCATGTTTCCGTCTTTCATGGAAATATCTAGGACAGAAGACAGGCGTCCGCCATATTGGGCAGGCATTCCGCCCTTGATCAGGGTTGTATTTTTGATGGCATCGCCATTGAAAATGGAGAAAAATCCAAACAAATGGCCTGTATTGTAGACCACTGCATCATCCAACAAGATCAGGTTCTGGTCAGGCCCTCCGCCACGAACATACAGTCCGCTGTTGCCCTCCCCTGCATTGGTTATCCCAGGGAAAAGTTGAAGTGTTTTCAATGGATCCAATTCACCAAAGATGACAGGAACCGAGCGCATGCGGTTCATGCTAAGGTCGATTTGACCCATTTGTGCATTGGTTACGTTCGCATCTTTCCTTTTTGCCGATATGATGATTTCCTGCGACAGACTTGATTTGGATAAAACAGGAAGGTTCAGTTCCAGGTCACCATGCAGGCTGATTTTCTTTTCAAACGGGAAATAGCCAACAAATGAAACAAGCAGGGTATACTCACCCTCAGGAAGGGTCAATGAGTAAAACCCATACTGGTTGGTCCCCACAGCACGACCGGTTTCTTTGGCCTGAACGGTAGCACCAATCAGTGTTTCACGACTGAGGGAATCCCGCACATAACCACTCAGGGTATATCGGGTTTGTGCATTCAGTAAAAAAGACTGAGACAACAGGATCAAAATCAAGGTTAGTATTCTCACAATATCCTTTAACATCATAGCGGAATGAAAGTTCAAGACAAAGATATTATAGTAACTTTGCGGGGCAATAAACAAACTTATGCTGGCAGGATTTCAGGACCTTACATTTGAATTTGGAGCGAGAGCGATCGTAGAGGAAGCAACATGGCATATCCATCCGGGTGAAAGGATTGGATTGATTGGATACAATGGAACCGGGAAGTCTACCCTCTTGAAATTGCTTGCGGGTGAATACCTCCCCAGCTCAGGCACCCTGGAAAGAAGCCGGACTACGAGCATTGGATATTTACACCAGGATCTCCTCAGTTTTGATACAGAAGAAAGCATCCTTCAGGTGGCCATGGGCGCTTTTGAAAGGATCATGGAAATCCAGAAGGAAATTGACCAGCTTACCATTGAATTGGAACAATCCGAAGATGAGAAAAAACTCACACGGTTCACTGATTTGTTGCACGAAATGGATGTGTTGGATGGATACAATATCGAGCACAAAACCGAGGACGTTTTGCATGGCCTTGGATTCAAACAATCTGATCTCAGCAGGCCCTACAAGGAATTCAGCGGAGGCTGGAGGATGCGGGTGTTGCTGGCCAAGATGATCCTGATGCAGCCTGATCTGCTCATGATGGATGAACCGACCAACCACCTTGATCTACCGTCTATCGAATGGCTTGAAAAATACCTGATCCATTACCAGGGCGCTGTAGTCATTGTTAGCCATGATAAGTTTTTCTTGGACAGGATGGTCAACAAGATTGTTGAACTCTACCAACGCAAACTCAATATCTATTCTGGCAATTACTCTTATTATGAGAAAGAGAAGGTGATCAGGATGGAAATGCAACAAAGGGCTTTTGACAACCAGCAGGATTTTATCCGTCAACAAGAAAGATTCATTGAACGTTTCAAAGCAAAAGCATCCAAGGCTGCACAGGCCCAAAGTGTACAAAAAAGATTGGACAAGATAGAACGGGTAGAGGAAGCCTCGATTGAAAGACCCAACATGAGGATCAACTTTAGCGTTGACAAAACACCTGGCAAGATCATCTGTTCCCTGAAAAATCTCAGCAAAAGATTTGGAGACATTGAAATTGTAGATGCAGCGGATGCTGAAATTGAAAGGGGTGATAAAATTGCTTTGATTGGCGCCAACGGTAAGGGAAAATCAACACTGTTGCGCATCATTGCTGACAGGGAAACTTTTGAAGGAGAGCGCAATTGGGGCCACAATGTGGATGAAAGTTTCTACGCTCAGCACCAGCTGGAGCACCTTAAACTGGATTACAATATCCTGGAAGAACTCCAGACCGCAGGCAGCAAGAAGACAGACATGGAACTGCGCACCGTTCTTGGATGTTTTCTTTTTAGCGGAGATGATGTAGACAAAAAGATACGGGTATTGAGTGGGGGTGAAAAAGCAAGGGTTGCCCTGGCCAAGACCATCATCAGCAAAGCCAATTTCCTGATGCTGGATGAACCGACGAATCACCTGGACATGCATTCGGTTGACCTTTTGGCCGATGCTTTGGACAAATACGAAGGAAGTTTGATACTGGTAAGCCATGATCGCTACTTCATCTCTAAAACCGCCAACAAGATCTGGGAAATTGTAGACGGAAAAATTGTTGAATTCAAGGGCGGTTATACTGAATGGTGTGAATGGAAAGAGAGGATGGAAAAAAATGCTGCCAAAGAAGCGGGCAATAAAAAAGACCAAAAGCAGGAGACCATTGTTGAAAAGAAAAAAGAACAGGCTCCCCCACCAGCACAAACTGCTCCCGCAAACAACGCCATAGACAAGGACAAACAAAAGGAAAAGAAAAAACTTCAGCGACAGTTTGATGAACTGGAAGCCAAGATTGCAGGATTGAAAAAAAGCAAGGCGGAAGCTGAAGCATCATTGGCTGATCCCGCCATCTATTCCAACCGCAATGCATTCGTTGAAGCTGAAACAAAATACAACAAACTGCAATCGGAATTGAGCAGCAGCGAAAAGCAATCTGAACAACTTTTTGAAGCCTTGATGAATTTAGAATAAGCGGTCTTTTGCGTTTTATTTTTTATTAAATTGCTGCATGACCCCATTAAAAAGGCGTGAAGCAATCAAGCAACTATTCTGTATCACCGCAGGTATGGCCATCATTCCATCCTGCATGAGTGATAGATCCAAGTCCGCAATCCTGGTAAAAAACATCAAGATCACTTCCGATGAGGAAGCAATGCTCGCAGAACTTTGCGAAACCATCCTTCCCAAATCATCTACCCCAGGTGCAAAAGACATTTCATCTCACCTGTTTGTGCTGAAAATGGTGGATGATTGCCGAAAAAAAGAAGACCAGGATAGGTTTTTAACTGGAATGAAAGCTTTTGAAGAAAAGTGCAAATCCACTGCTGGAAAGGACTTTATGGGCAGCACGCCTCATGAGAGAAAAGCAGTTCTTGCTTCCATCATCGCAGACAAGGATGAGGAGAGTGACCTGAAATACTTTTTCAAAACAGTCAAGGGCTTGACGATTCAATCCTATACCGCGTCTGAATTTTTCATGACAAAGGTCCAAGTCTATGAATTGGTACCAGGCCGCTACCATGGCTGTGTACCCGCATAATCACCCCTTAACAAACAACACAATGGGCAGCAATAAAAATACTTTCGATGTTATCGTTATTGGATCAGGCTTGAGTGGCGGATGGGCAGCCAAAGAGTTTACCGAGAAGGGGCTCAAAACCCTGGTACTTGAAAGAGGCCCTGAAGTGAAGCATTTACGGGATTATCCGACCACAAATATGATGCCATGGGAATTCCCACACAGGAATGAAATGCCACAGGAAGTAAAAGATGCCAATCCTGTCATCAGCAAATGTTACGCTTTCAGGGAAGATGCAGCGCATTTTTTTGTGAAAGACAATGAGCATC
Source organism: uncultured bacterium (assembly GCA_903894575.1). Lineage (GTDB taxonomy): Bacteria > Bacteroidota > Bacteroidia > Chitinophagales > Chitinophagaceae > Pollutibacter. Next base: position 23,709 of record CAITQQ010000425.1, on the reverse strand, counting down.
CATACACCCAAGAAAAACCTTTTGATTGGATCAGGGGCTATCAGACGGGGGGTAAATCCTTGATGTGGGCCCGTCAAACACAACGCTGGAGTCCGTTTGATTTCGAAGGCCCAGCCCGTGATGGATTTGCCGTAGACTGGCCAATTCGTTACAAAGACTTGGCATCGTGGTACAGTTATGTTGAAAAATTTGCCGGTATTTCTGGCAATCGCGACAATATTGCCTCCCTTCCCGATGGTGAATTCCTTCCGCCACTCGAACTCAGTTGCGTAGAAAATTATTTCAGTGGTGTTGTGAAGCAGCATTTTGAAAATAGGCATGTCATCTACGGAAGGTGTGCACACCTTACCGTTCCACAAAAAATCCATTTGGAACAAGGAAGGGCACAATGTCAAAAACGCAATCTTTGTCAACGGGGATGTCCGTTTGGCGGGTATTTCAGTTCTAATTCGGTAACCCTTCCATGGGCTGAAAAGACTGGAAACCTGACCATGGTTTCAGATGCCGTTGTGCATTCGATCATCTATGATGAGAAAACAGGAAAGGCTTCAGGCGTTGCTGTCATTGATGCCAAAACACACAAAGCAACAGAATATTTCGCCAGGGTTATATTCGTCAATGCTGCTGCGCTCAATTCCAACCTGATCCTACTGAATTCCACCTCCAACCGTTTCCCCAACGGATTGGGAAATGACAATGGGTTGTTGGGTAAATACGTAGCCTTCCACAATTACAGGGCAAGGGTCTCAGGAAAGTATGACGGATTCCTTGACAAAACAACAGACGGAAGAAGCCATACCAGTGCCTATATTCCAAGGTTCCGTAACGTAGAAAAACAAGAAACGGACTTCCTCCGTGGCTATGCAGCAGGATTTTCTGCCAACCGCGGTATCAAAAGAAATACCGATGGTTTCGGATTAGAGTTGAAAGACAATCTTGAGAAAAAGGAACTAGGTCTTTGGAATGTGGGTTCTCATATGATGGGAGAAACCATTCCCAAGGAAAGCAATTATGTTGCGTTAGACAAAAACAAAAAAGACGAATGGGGCATGCCCTTGTTGAGCATCAGTATTGATTATGACAACAACGATGATAAAATGGTCAAGGATTATCTGGAACAAATGACCATCATGTTTGAGAAAGCCGGCTTCCAGGACATCACCACTACAGATTCAAAACAAGCACCCGGTCTGGACATCCACGAAATGGGAGGCATCAGGATGGGGCATGACACAAAGACGTCCCTTCTCAATAAATGGAACCAGCTCCATGAATGCAAGAATGTTTTTGTTACAGACGGATCCTGCATGACGTCAACATCAACCCAAAACCCATCCCTCACCTATATGGCGTTGACAGCAAGGGCCGCGGATTATGCAATGAGTGAGATGAAAAAGGGGAATTTGTAAAAGGAGAAGAAGTGATCCCGATTGGATTCGAACCAATGACCTACAGCTTAGAAGGCTGCCGCTCTATCCAACTGAGCTACGGGACCTGGATATCTTTAAGGAGTGCAAAGATAATTTTTTTTAGCTTGCAGACAAGAAGTGAAGTGAACAATGGATGTAAAAATTTCCAAAGGCTGGAAAAAAGCCCTTTCCGGTGAATTTAAAAAAGATTATTTCCTTGGCATAGTGGAGTTGCTCAAGACTGAAATCGAGAGTAAAAAAGTGATATACCCTCCTGGCCCCCTGATATTTAATGCCTTCAATACCACCGACCTCGAGGAAGTTAAAGTTGTGATCATTGGCCAAGATCCTTACCATGGACCCAATCAGGCGCATGGCCTCAGCTTTTCAGTACAAAAAGGAATCAAGCCCCCACCTTCTCTGATCAATATTTACAAGGAAATTGATGCTGATCTGGGTGTCAAAATGCCCCGAAACTACGGAGACCTTACACAATGGGCCAACCAGGGAGTGCTGTTACTCAATGCAAGCCTGACAGTAAGGGCCAATCAGCCCAACAGCCATGCCGGCATTGGATGGCAGATTTTTACGGATGCAGTCATCAACATCCTCAATAATCAAAAGAAAAACCTGGTTTTCATGCTTTGGGGTAACTTTGCGAAGGAAAAGGGAGCGCGTATTGATGAATCAAAGCACCTGGTACTCAGGGCCATGCACCCCTCACCTTTTGCCGCAGACAAAGGTTTCTTTGGCTGCAAGCATTTTTCAAAGGCCAACGAGTACCTGATGCAATATGGCATTGACCCGATTGATTGGATGATCAAAGAAAAACAAGATGATTAAAAATATACTGGGAAGGTTGTTTACGGTTTGGGGCGGAATTGTTTTCATTGGATCAATGCTGGTTTTCATGCCCGCGGTATGGATCAGTGGGATGTTTGCAGAACCAAAAAGTACAGGCATTTTCATCAGGATTTGCAGGAGTTGGATGGCCATATTTTTTACATTGGCCGGTGTCAGGCTGACCATCAGGGGCAGAGAAGCATTTAAAAAAGGTGAAAATTATATTGTGGTCTGCAACCACAATTCTCTCATGGATGTGCCATTGACCAGCCCCGGTATTCCAGGGGCCAACAAGACCATCGCCAAGATTGAAATGGCAAAAATTCCTGTTTTTGGGATCATTTATAAAAGGGGATCGGTTTTGCTTGACCGAAAAAGCGATGCCAGCAGAAGGGACAGTTATCTGGCCATGAAAGATGTACTTGAGCAAGGCATGCACATGTGTATTTATCCTGAGGGCACCAGAAACAAGACAGACAATCCGCTCAAATCCTTTCACGACGGAGCGTTCAGGCTATCTTTTGACACCGGAAAAAAAATCATACCCTGTTTGATCAAGGGGACAAGAGAGATGCTTCCGCACAACAAAAATTTCTTTTTTTGGCCAGGCAAGGCCAGCATGCAGTTTTTACCTGCCATTGACCCAAAAGATTTTGCATCAGCTACAGCAATGAAAGAGCATGTGTTTCAGCTGATGTGGGATGGTATTGTAGCCATGAAAAACTAAACACTCAGCGCTGCTATTGCGTATAAAAATACCGTGTACGGTTGATTTTGAGGTCACGGAGCAAACCTGATTTGGGGCTGATGGAAATATTAAAAAACCGGTAAAGCCCTACGGGAGTCACATTGATCGACATTTGCCAGCAATGCAGATCCCTTGATATGAAGGTGGTAAGCGACTGAAGCTTCATCGTTTTGGTATCATAATACCCGTTGGCGCCAATCTTCCATTTGGGAGAAAGACTGAAATCACCATTAAAATTGAAACTGGAGGTGAGTTCTGTCTTGTATGTATAATTGGGCTGCAAGAGCCTGGCAAAACTCAAAGAGTAGGAAAAACTCAAGGACCATGGGATGCTGAAATCGGTAAACTCTGCAGGGTTTCTGCGGATATAATCCATCTGCTGCATCATCTGGTCATTGGTCAGGTTATCATCCTCCCCCTTCAATTTCTCCTTTTCTTCCTTGTCTTTTTCGTCTTTCTTTTTGCTTTGGAAACTGGTGGACATGTTGATGCTTCCACTGGTGATAGAGCCCAGATTGAACTTGCTTCCACCCTGCCAGGCATATTCATTGATCTTGTAGCCATTGGTTGGATTGGTCTTATAAGGATCCAATGAAGCATTGGCGGTGATATTGATCTTTTCAAATAAATTGCTGCGGGCATAGATGCTGAAGGTTGATAACTTGAAACTATCTGCAAGGAAATTATATCCACCTGAAATGCCAAATCCATCCAAAAGCTTCACTTTTTTCAACTCGGCTTCGCCAGTATCGGTTTTGGAACGAACCTTCATTTCAATGTTGTTGTCAATCCCAAAGCCTATCCCCCCACTCTCTTCTGAGCCGAATGGCCCATAAATGCTTCCATCAAAAACAGACATCAATACCTGATTACCCTGCTTATCTACCCGCTCGCGGTAATAATAAGGTTTCATCAGGTCGGGCTTATAATTGAGACCAAATTGGGGGCGCATCACATGCCTGATGGCCTGAACTTTTGCTCCTTTTTTCTTAGCCTGATAGGTTCCAAAAACTGCGGTACTGAAAGAAAGACCCATGGACATTTCCCTTGCTGCATTGAAGCCTTTCTCCATGGTAGAATCCAGCTTTTCAGTTACGGGATTCCATTTGCGGTAGAATTTTTGGGCATACCATCTTTCCCGAAAAGAGACGTTGGGCGCCACCTGAAAAGGCCCCATGGGAGGCAGGGATAGTGTAATGGGAATATCATGGCTGGCTCCCCATTGGAAGGTATCAATCAACTGTTTGAACCTGAATGCAGTATCATAAAAAGAGATTTGTCCTTTATAACTTCCACTATAACCAACACCCAACTTCTCATACCACTTTGATTCTCCCACTGCATCTTTCGGTTGAAAAGGATAGATGGTGTTCATCACCAGTGCGATATCGGGTAGGTTGAGGTTAACCAGTTTGGTAGCCGTATTCTGGTTGTGGTTGAGGTTAACAGAAAGGTTGAAAGGCGTTCCCTGCCATGTTTTCTGGTAAGAGATGGATGAACTCAACTGGTTGGTGAAATTCATGGGTTGCATGTAATTGCCTCCCCCCTGAACGGTACCAGTAAAACCTGGATTGGCCATTGCACCACCATTTGGAACAAGCTTCAGGTATTTGCTGCTTCCTGCATTGACATTGGCACTGAAAGAGACCCCCGGGCGTGCCTTGCTGTCCATGCTGTGAGACCAGGTAACAAAAAAACTCTTGTTTTTGCTGTAATCTGGATCACCTTTGAAGGCAAATTTTGTATTCTGCAAGCTGATGTTGAAGGTTCCACTGTAGCGGTACCGCATCCTGTACGAAGGAGAAAAATTGGCCCGCCAGGATCCATAAGAGTAAAGGTCAAACCAGACCTTTGCATCCAGGTAATCGTTCACCGCCTTGTAATATCCCAATCCCTCCAATCCTACACCAAAATCCTCGGTAACAGTGAATTGTGGAGGAATAATGCCGGATTGCCTGCCTTTTTTCATGGGAAAAATACCGAAGGGAAGGTATATCGGTACAGGAACATCTTCGAATTCAGGATGCACAGGCCCAGTCACCACCAGTTTTTTGTTGATGAACTTGGCTTTGCTGAAGCGAAAGGCGAAATGGGGCGTATCGAGGTTACAGGTGGTGAACCTTCCCCTTGCTGCAAAAAAAGTTTCAGGATCAATTTTTTTGACCTTCTCAGCAAAATTGTACAGCTCATCCTGCTGAAAGAAAGAACTATAGGTAAGGCCTTTTTGGCTTTTGAAATTGAATTTAAGGCTATCACTCACCGTAATGGTTTCGCCCTGCTTCATCTTGGCCATTCCTGTCACGACTCCAGCAGTATCCCTGCCCATTTTCGCGGTAACATACTGGGATTGCTGGTCAAAAACGATTGTTGGGGCATTGACCTGGAGGTCATCATATTTGATTTCTGTCTTTCCGTAAAGCAGCATTTTCCTTGCATCCACTTCCAAAACCATAGAATCCTCTGCCTTGTGATCAACTGGCGAAGTAATGGAATCCGCTGAAAGCTTGAGATTGAGGGTGTCTACTTTTGACTTTTTAGCGGTTGTATCTTTTCTAGCTACGGAAGGAATGGTATCATCAACATCCAATGCAAGGGAGAATATTCTGTTTGTCTTATGCGTTGAGAATGTTAAAATAGGAAGTAACCCTGAGCATAAAATCAAGATAAAAAGATATTTTAAGCTAAATTTGCTTTTGGGCTGTAGCATAGTTATGGCAGGCAAAATTAGTCAATTAAAGTTGTAAGATTTTGTGAAGATTCCCTGCGGCTCCCCAAACCAAAAGAAATTCAATTATGGCAAAATCGCTGCATGCTTTTTCACTGGTTTTTGCTCTAGGGATGACATTGTGTTCAATGGTAATAGCACAAGCCCCTGCCCGCCCTCAAAAAATCAAAACCATCATCATTGATGCCGGCCACGGTGGAACAGACCCCGGTGCCCGCGGTGAATATTCAACTGAAGCACAAATTACTCTCCAAATTGCCCAAAGGCTGGATACCCTGCTCAGAAATGAGATGACGGATACCCGGATTGTGATGACAAGAAATACAGATGTTTACCATTCGGTTACCGAGAAGGCCAATTTTGCCAACAAGGAAAATGGAGACCTCTTTGTATGCATCCATGTCAATGCTGCGCCACCCAGGAAAAATGTTACCGGTTATAAATCTGTGCCCTATTACAAAGGAAAAGGCAGTAAAAGAAAAAAATATTACAGGAAAGTACCCATTTATGCCACCTCCCCTAATCCTGCACACGGAACTTCTACCTATGTTTGGGCTGCAGACAGGTCTGATGAAAAAGCCAAGGGAATTATTGAGGATGAAAGATATGAATCCTCTGCTGAGGTGATGGACATTCCTGATGTCAACAGCCCTGAAGCAATGATCAAGGCCCGTCTTTGGTCTCAAAAATTTTTTAAAAACTCGGTGAGGCTGGCCTCAATGATTGAGGATGAATTTGTTGCCGTGGGTAGAAAAAGCATGGGGGTTTTACAAAGAAATCATATGGGCATTTGGGTGCTTCAAGCTACCAACATGCCTGCTGTATTGATTGAAACCGGATTCATTACAGACAAAGATGAAGAAGCCTACCTGAACAGTGAGAGTGGACAAATAGAATTGACGAGGTCTATTGCCAATGCTGTGCTGAAGTATAAGGCGATGGTTGATGGGAAGTAAGGGATGAGGGGAAAGGGATGAGGGATTCATAAACGAATAAATTATCATGAAAATATCGAACGAGACGAAGGTTGGTGCGCTGACTGCCATTTCCATCACATTGCTGATCCTAGGATTTAATTTTTTGAAAGGAAAAAATGTATTCGCAAAAAAAGCAACCATGTATGTCACTTTCAAAAGAGTGGAAGGCTTGAATGTTGCTGACGGAATCAAGATCAATGGATTGAGGGTTGGAGCGGTGGAAGGACTTGAGGAAATGGACAAGAATCTCACAGAAGTCGTGGTGGCTTTTCAACTCGTCAAAGAAATCAATATCCCGACAGACTCCTATGCCAAAATTGTTGCAACTCCTCTTGGGTCTACTGCCATAGTTATCACCATGGGAAATGCCAAGACCTTCTTGAACGAGGGAGATACACTCAAGGGAATGGAAAGCAAAAGCATGGTTGAAGACTTGAAAGAAACGTTGGCACCAACCGTTGAAAATGTGAACAACACTTTAGCCACCTTGGATTCCACGATACGAAAAATTGGTAATGTTTTTGATGCTAATGCCAAGCAAAACATTGGCCAAATTTTAGAAGAATTGGCCACCACCACAGCGAGACTCAACAATTTGCTTGAGCCAAAAAAGGGAAGCCTTGCCCAAACACTTGAGCATGTCAATGACTTTACAGGAAACCTGAACAAAAACAATGATTCCATTTCAGCAGTTGTCAACAACCTTGCCAAGGCTTCCAGGGATCTGGCTTCCGCTGATATCAGTAAAACCGTTTCATCACTAGAAAAGGCCACTGCTTCACTCAACAACATCCTGGCTGGGATTAAAGAAGGCAAGGGAAGCCTCGGCAAACTTGCTACTGATGATCAATTGTACAAAAACCTTAACAGCACAAGCAATAGCCTAAATGTTTTATTGCAGGATTTGCGTTTACACCCAAAACGTTATGTTCAGGTGTCCGTATTTGGCAAAAAAGACAAGACTGGGCCACTGATGTCTCCCCTACCTGATTCCTTGTCCAAACAATAATGATGCACAAACAAGGAACATCCATCCTGCTTTTTTTCCTCTTCTGTCTGATGCAAAAAATACAGGCACAGGAGAAAACAAATGACAGTATTCCCGCCCCTGTTGACAGCACAAGGTTCATACAAATCATCAAGGCCGATGTATTCAGAAGAGTCAAACAAGATTCAACTGGAGACCTCAATCTGCTAATAGGCAATGTGGTGATGAAGCAGGACAATACCCTTTTTTATTGCGACAGCGCAGCTCAAAATGTCAATCTGAATCAGCTTGAAGCTTTCGGAAATATCCATATCAATGATGCAGACAGTGTTCATACCTATTCGCAATACCTCAAATACAAAGGGGATACAAGAATCGCGGAGCTGAAAAAAAAGGTAAAGCTCACCGATGGAAAAGGTGTGCTGACCACCGAAGCCCTGGAATATGATGTGAATGCCAAAATTGGCACTTATCTCAATGGAGGCAAGGTGGTCAATGGTGAATCTGTTTTGACGAGCAAAGAAGGGTTTTATTATACCGATACACGAGAAGTCTATTTTCAGAAAAATGTCAAGCTGGTAGACCCTGAATATACCATGACCACGGATACCCTGCTGTATAACATCAACTCGGAAGTGGCCAGCTTTGTTGCGGCAACCACCATCAACGACGGAAGGTCCAGGATCCGCACCAGAGAAGGTTTTTATGACCTTAAATTGGGCAAGGCCAGCTTTACCAAAAGACCGATCATTGATGACAGCGTGCAAACAGTAATCGCTGATAAAATTGATTACGATAAAAAAACATCCTCAGGTTTGGCCGATGGAAATGTTTTTTACAGGGACTCAGCCCAGGGAATTTCCATGCTGGCAGGTACTGCAGCATTCAACAATGAATACAAGACCATCAATGCCTGGAAGCGTCCCATGATGGTGTTCAAACAAGACAATGATTCACTTTTCATTGCAGCAGATACCCTCTACTCTGCCTATCTCAAAAAAGATACTGCACGTAAAATCAACAGTGACACCATCCGGTTTTTCAAGGCTTATCACCACGTAAAAATATTTTCAGATTCACTGCAAGGAAAATCTGATAGCCTCTACTACTCTGGCCTCGATTCTGTTTTTCGCTTCTATGTTGATCCGGTATTGTGGGCACAAGGGAGTCAGATTTCAGGGGACACGCTTTATCTTTTCACGAAGAATAAAAAAGCAGACAGGTTTCAGGCCAATGAAAATGCCTTTACTGTCAACCGCACACCTGAAGGTCTTTTCAACCAACTGAGGGGCAACAACATGATCGGACAATTTATGGATGGTGAAATCGATCAGTTCAAAACAAAAGGCAACAGTGAGAGTTTGTATTATTTACAAGACCAGGACAGCTCCTATGTAGGCATGACCTACTCCATGGCGGATGCAATTGTCATGAAATTCATCAAGAAAGAATTGAAGAGAGTGACATGGATCAATGGCGTCACAGGCACCACCTACCCCATCAAGGAAATCCCGGAAGACAAAAAAGAATTGCGTGGGTTCAAATGGCTGGAAGCTTTGAGGCCAAAATCAGTAGCAGATCTCATTTCAATTAAATAACCTTATGTTAATTACCATTTTCATCATCGGCTATCTGGCCATCGCTTTTGAGCACCAGATCAAACTCAACAAAGCCTCCAGTGCATTGCTCACCGGTGTAATCTGCTGGACAATTTACGTCTTCAGCGGTGTTGCACACGAAAAGGTTCACCACGATTTGTTAGAACACATGGGCGAAATATCCGGCATTTTGTTTTTCCTGTTGGGTGCCATGACGATTGTTGAGCTGATTGATGCACACGATGGCTTTGACCTCATTTCTTCAAGCATCAAGGCAACAAACAAAAAACGTTTGCTATGGATTATTGCTATACTTGCGTTTTTTCTTTCTGCGGTGCTGGACAACCTTACCACTACGATAGTATTGATTTCACTTACATCAAAAATTGTTCATGATAACAAAGACAGGTTGATCTTTGCTGCCATGATTGTCATCGCGGCCAACGCAGGTGGAGCATGGTCTCCCATCGGAGATGTTACCACCACCATGCTTTGGATTGGTGGACAAATTTCTGCCACTGAAATCATGCGAACGGTTTTCATTCCCAGTATTGTTTCTGTGATCATCCCATTGTTTGCCTTGGGATTGAGCTTGAAAGGGAATGTTGGTATACATGAAAAAGACGATCATCCAGATCATCTCATTGGCATAAAAACACGGAACCTTGTTTTATTCGTGGGATTGGCTTCTCTCCTGTTTGTACCTGCCTTCAAAACCCTCACTGGACTTCCTCCCTTCATGGGCATGTTGTTTTCACTGGGCATGATGTGGTTGATTACCGAATTCATTCACAGTGGCAAGGATACGATAGACAAGGACAACCTATCTGTCAACCATGCCATCAGGAAAATTGATACGCCTAGCATCTTGTTCTTCCTGGGAATTTTGATCAGTGTAGCTGCATTACAATCAGCTGGTGTATTGACAGATGTGGCTGCCAAACTCAATGCAGTGATTGGCAATCAAAAATTGGTCGTGGTTTGTCTTGGAGTGCTTTCAGCAATTATTGACAATGTTCCTCTTGTGGCCGCAACACAAGGGATGTATAGCCTGATAGAATTCCCTAAAGACCATCCGTTCTGGCTCTTTATCGCCTATTGCACCGGAACGGGGGGAAGCATCTTGATCATAGGATCTGCGGCGGGTGTAGCTGCCATGGGACTGACCAAGATTGAATTCTTCTGGTACATCAAGAAAATCAGCCTCTGGGCTTTATTGGGCTATTTGTCTGGGGCATTGGTATTTATCGCGATGAACTGGCGTTAAACCAAGTTTATTGCGAAATCAATGTCCTTTTGCAGCAAGAAAACGCTCAGCGTCGATGGCTGCCATGCAACCACTTCCTGCAGCTGTGATGGCCTGCCTGTAATGTTTGTCTTGTACATCACCACAAGCAAAAACGCCTTCAACATTGGTTTTGGAAGATCCAGGAATGGTTTTGATGTATCCTGCTTCGTCCATGTCCAAGAAATCCTTGAAAATGGATGAATTGGGTTCATGTCCAATGGCCACGAAAAATCCTGAAATTGGAATTTCTTGTTTTTCTCCCGTCTTGTTGTTGAGGATGCGGACGGCTTCCACTTTTTTATCGCCAAGGATTTCATCCGTATCTGTATTCCAGTACATTTTGATATTGGGCGTATTCATCACACGGTCCTGCATCACCTTTGAAGCACGCATCTGGTCCTTTCTGATGAACATGTGAACGGTGGTTGCCAATTTGCTGAGGTAATGCGCTTCTTCTGCAGCAGTATCACCAGCACCAACAATGGCCACTTCCTTTCCCCTGAAAAAGAAACCGTCACAAACAGCACAGGCACTCACACCATAACCATTCAATCTTTGCTCACTTTCAAGACCCAGCCACTTGGCTGAAGCACCAGTAGCAATGACAACAGTATCTGCATGCATTTCCTTTTCTTCATCAATCCATACCTTGAAGGGTTGAGAGGAAAAGTCAACTTTTGTTGCCAAACCATAACGGATATCGGCACCCATGCGCTTGGCCTGCTTTTCGAAATCAACCATCATTTCAGGGCCTTGAATCCCTTCAGGATAACCAGGATAGTTTTCCACCTCAGTCGTGATGGTAAGTTGACCCCCAGGCTGAATTCCCTGGTACAATACCGGATTCAGATTGGCGCGGGATGCATAAATGGCAGCGGTATACCCTGCAGGGCCAGAGCCTATGATCAAACAACTTACTTTTTCTGTGGTGGATGTGCTCATCTTGTTGATTTTACTGTCTGCAAAAATATAGTTAAAGGACTAGAGTTTATCAATTAAGGACGATTATTTGTCAGTAGGGTTAAATCTGAGATACAAAAGCAATTTTAACGTGGAATGATGATGGACCTGTACTGACAACCATATCCACCAAAATAACCAAGGGCATCATTGTTGATATTGGATAAGATGCGGATGGGACTTGAAAATGGATTGCCAACACTCTGAAAGTTGAATTCACTGGTCCTCCAAAAATCGTAGGTCTGTTTATCAATGTTACAGACCTTTATCATGACCGTATCGCCTCTTTTAAAATAGGATGTGCTGTCTGAAAACTGCGAATTCTTATCAAATCCTTTGTCTACAGGGATGGTGTATTGTTGCCCATCAATCACCTGATCATCAAAAACACTGTTGAATCCAGGCAAAAAGGGTTGCTGACCAACCTTTGTAAAAAAACGGATATAATCACCCAATCCTGGCTTGTCTGTTGCCCTGATCACAACTTTGACACGGTTGCTGTCTTTTGCCAATGGAACTTTTTCCCACCAAAGAGAATCGATTTTACGCGTTGTTTCAGGAATAGTGGTTGTTGCTTTGTATGTCTTTCCCTCTGCCTCAACAATCATGCTATAGGAAGACTTAAGTTTTCCCAGAAAATTAATTGAAAGACCGGAGGTTGTGTAAAAATAAATTTTAGTGCCCGTAGTGTTTTTGATGGAATCCTCTTTCAACATTACCTCCGTTGAACCATCCGAGATGCGTACTTTGGCATTGTGAACGAAAGAAGAGGAAAGCACTGAGGCATCAATCTTGCTGAAATAATCAAGGCTTTTTGAAAGGAAAACCATGGGAGGACGTCCATTTTCTATCGTGGCATCCACCACCAACCGGGTCAGGCTGGGATCCAGTTGAATATCGATGTCTTTTTCGCAACCAGCCATCATCAGACACAACAAAACCATAAGCAAATACCTCATTTCATTCAAACAATAAATTAAGAGAAGAGTTCAAAAAAAGCCCCGCAATTGCGGGGCTTTAAACTGCTTATTAACCTAAATATGCTTTCAGCGCATTGCTGTAACGGGCTTTTTGAAGGCGTTTGATCGCCCTTTCCTTGATTTGGCGAATCCTTTCTTTGGTAAGATCATATTTCTGACCAATTTGCTCAATGGTTACCCCATTTTCACCATCCAGTCCAAAATATGCATTTACAATCTCAGCTTCGCGTGGGCTCAATGACTTGAGTACACGGCGGATCTCAGCACGAAGGGAGTCCTTCATTACATCATCATCCGTATCATCACCACCCTGCAAAAGATCGCCCATGGCTACATCTTCAGCCTCATGTACAGGGGCATCCAATGAAGTGTGGCGGGTATTGCTTTGGAAAATATTGTTGATTTCAGTTTCGCTCATTTCCAAAATATCTGCAAGTTCTTCAGTTGATGGCTCACGCTCATGCTCCTGCTCAAATGCCATATAAGCTTTGTTGGCCTTATTGTAGGTGCCGATCTTGTTTTGTGGAAGACGAACCAAACGGCCTTGTTCAGCCAATGCCTGAAGGATGGACTGACGAATCCACCATACTGCATAAGAAATGAATTTGAAACCTTTTGTTTCATCAAACCTTTGTGCAGCCTTGATCAAACCCAGGTTTCCTTCATTGATAAGGTCACTGAGAGAAAGACCTTGGTGCTGGTATTGTTTCGCAACAGAAACCACAAAACGCAGGTTGGCCTGAACCAATTTATCCAAAGAACGCTGATCGTTCATTTTGATACGCTGGGCAAGAATGGTTTCTTCTTCCGGCGTGATCATCGATATTTTAGAAATTTCTTGAAGATACTTTTCTACCGCCTGTGAATCGCGGTTGGTGATCTGTGTAGCTATTTTTAATTGCCTCATGGTAGAATTTGGGTCTGTCTTGTTAGGACGGGTGAGAGGTCTTGGCAAGTTGCCAAGGATTTGTTATTTTTTCAAAGGCTACGATACTGATTGCAAAATTAAAATTCATTTTCCACAAATCATAGGCATTCAACAAAAAATCCCTTTTTTTTATGAAAATCAATCAAATATGTTGATCAAAAGTTTAAAACAATAGGATTTAACCGGTTTTGTTGAATTAATTTTGCCGGATGATCATAGATTTAAGATCTGACACAGTCACCAAGCCGTCAAAAGCCATGCTCGAGGCTATGCATCAGGCCCCTGTTGGGGATGATGTTTTTCAGGAAGATCCTTCCATCAATGAACTCGAATCTTTTGCAGCAGCGATGTTTGGAAAGGAAAAAGCCCTTTTTTGCCCCAGTGGCACCATGACCAATCAAATTGCCATCAAGTGTCATACAAACCCAGGAGATGAAGTGATTTGTGATGAACTTTCGCATATTTATCAATACGAAGGCGGGGGGATTGCCTCCAATTCAGGGGCTTCTGTAAAATTGTTGCAAGGTGACCGTGGCAGGATCAACGCCTCCATGGTGGAAGCATCCATTCACAATCCCGATGATATCCATAAGCCGCTGTCGCGGCTGGTGGTTTTGGAGAACACTGCCAATCGGGGTGGCGGAAGCTGCTATGATTTCAGTGATATACTAGAAGTTGGTAAGGTAGCCAGGCAACATGGTCTCTCCTTTCATATTGACGGCGCAAGATTGTTCAATGCACTGGTTGCAAAGGGAGAAACAGCCTTTCAATATGGTCAGGCCTTTGATACGATTTCCATTTGTCTGAGCAAGGGTTTGGGTGCACCGGTTGGAAGCCTTTTACTCGGCGATTCAGCCTTCATCAAAAAGGCCAGGCGCATCAGAAAAGTATTTGGGGGCGGCATGCGGCAGGCAGGTAGTTTGGCTGCAGCAGGTTTGTTTGCATTGCAAAACAACATAGACAGACTCAGTACAGACCATGCGCATGCCAAGGTTATCGAGGGAATGCTCAAGGAAAAATCCTTTGTGAAAGAAGTTGTGCCCGTTGAAACCAATATTGTGATTGCAGAATGCATGCCTGATTTCAACCTTCCTGCATTCATCTCTACCATGAGTGATAAAGGTGTATTGTTTTTTGCCATCTCCCCTACCCGCTTCAGGATGGTCACCCACCTGGACATCAGTGCCAGCATGATCAACCAATTACAAGACATCTTAAAAAATATTGACTAATGTCGTTTCCTTCTATTAACCCTACAAGAACTGCAGCCTGGAAAAAGCTTGAAACACATGCTCAACAAATGAAGCAGGTGCACATGCGTGAGCTGTTCAGCAATGATCCTTCCCGTTTTGACGCATTTTCACAGATGGAAGGCAACCTGCTTTTTGATTATTCAAAAAATATCATCAACAGTGAGACATTGGCCTTGTTGAATGAACTTGCCAATGAAACCGGCTTGAAAGAAGCCATCAATGCCATGTTTGACGGCGAAAGAATAAACCGGACAGAAAACAGGGCCGTACTCCACACTGCTTTGCGAAACTTCTCTGGCGAACCGGTGATAACAGATGGCGAAGACGTGATGCCCAAGATATCTGCTGTTTTATTACAAATGAAGGAGATCTGCAAAAAGATTCATTCTGGTGAATGGAAAGGATACACAGGAAAACCCATCCGCCAAATTGTCAACATCGGCATCGGAGGAAGCGATCTTGGCCCGGTGATGGTAACAGAAGCACTCAAACCTTATTGGGTTCAAGACATGCAGGTTCATTTTGTATCCAATGTTGATGGTACGCATATCGCTGAATGCCTGAGAGTTATAAAGGCTGATGAAACATTATTTTTAGTTGCGTCAAAGACCTTCACTACCCAGGAAACCATGACCAATGCCCATACAGCAAGGGATTGGTTCATTCAACAATCCGGCGATGCAGCACATGTAGCCAAACATTTTGTAGCCCTTTCTACCAACGAAAAAGCTGTTGTTGAATTTGGGATTGCCAAGGAAAACATGTTTGAATTTTGGGACTGGGTTGGAGGAAGATACAGCCTTTGGAGTGCCATCGGACTATCCATTGCATTGACCATCGGTTATGAAAATTTTGAGTCCTTGTTAAAGGGCGCCCATACAATGGACAAGCATTTCAAGAACAATGCATTTGAAGAGAACATCCCAGTGAAAATGGCTTTGATCGGTCTTTGGTACGTCAATTTCTTTGGCGTACAGTCTGAAGCCATCCTTCCCTACGATCAATACCTTCACCGTTTTGCGGCCTATTTCCAACAAGGGAACATGGAAAGCAATGGAAAGCGTGTAGATAGAAATGGAAATGCATTAGGTTATGCTTCTGGGCCAGTGATCTGGGGTGAACCGGGCACCAATGGTCAGCATGCATTTTATCAACTCATCCATCAGGGAACACTGATGATTCCTTGTGATTTCATTGCGCCGGCCATCAGCCACAATCCTATCGGAGACCATCATGTTAAATTGATGACGAATTTCTTTGCCCAAACAGAAGCCTTGATGAACGGAAAAACTGCTGAAGAGGCTTCAGCTGAACTCTCGAAACTTTCTGAAGAGGATAGAAAAGTATTGGTTCCTTTCAAGGTCTTTGAAGGAAACAAACCGACCAACTCATTCCTGGTAAAAAAGATTGATCCGTTTGAATTGGGTAAACTCATTGCAGCCTACGAACACAAGATCTTTGTGCAAGGAGTCATCTGGAACATTTACAGTTTTGATCAGTGGGGCGT
Organism: uncultured bacterium; assembly: GCA_903894575.1. Taxonomy (GTDB): domain Bacteria; phylum Bacteroidota; class Bacteroidia; order Chitinophagales; family Chitinophagaceae; genus Pollutibacter. The sequence goes on along the minus strand of CAITQQ010000425.1, from coordinate 7,505 downwards.
TGAATTGGGCAAGCAAATGGCCAATACGATATTACCTGAGCTCAAAGGAATTGAACAAGTGGAAGGACATGACAGTTCTACCAATGGGTTGATCAATGCGTTTAAAGGCATGAGGGGAAAGGGATGAGGGGTAAGGGATGAGTTTGCTAGCCGAGTGGGCTAGGGATGGTTAGATGAAAAGGGCTTTTAATTTATCTTTTTCAACCGATACATCACCACCCCATGATGTGGGATGGATGTTGTTATGCTACGCTTGAAAACATTCAGGTCTTTCTGCCTCCAAACATCCCTGATTTTAAAACTTCCATCCAAACCGATGTCTTTAAAATTGAGTTGGAAGGTTTTGGCCTTTTCATTTCCCCACCTAAAATAAGATGCTGGTGTTTTTCCATAACCAGCAATATTGAAGATCCCGACCGCGTACTCACCATTCTCCAATTCACGCTTCCATACGTGAAAACCATCTTTTTCCAACACCAAGCGCGCAGCCTTGCCAAGTGGATCCTGGTTGATGGCAATGACCTCGTCATTTGAGAGCAGGTTCAAAGTGAATTCGTCTAATCGTTCAATCGGACAACCGATCAACATGGGAGAAGCGATCAGACTGAATATGCTCACATGGCTATATTGCTCATCAGGAGTAAGCCTTGTCGGGTGCATCACTGGTCCGATGGAAACATCTCCCAAAATCATCATATCGGCATCACTCCAATGCCCGGGGCCGGCAAAGGGTGACCATTTGTCCAACACAAATGAAGTATTGAATAAACTTGTCCAACTGTCCTTGATGTCTGGCCCAGTCCTGTACATGTTAGACAACCGAACCCAATCATTAACCTTTTCAAAGGGTGCATTATTGGAGAGGCTCAATACAATATCCCTTCCAGAATGTTTGAGTGCCGTAGACATCCTTTCTGTAGATGCCACATCTATGCGCCAGTCATACTTGAGGAAATCCACTCCCCATGCAGCCATCTGGCGGGCATCATTGGGTTCAAACTTGTATTTGCCAATGCGACTGTATGGTGGCCTGTTGGGGACAAAAAGTTCATGTGTTTCACCTCCTGTTGGATAATCAGAAGATGCTCCAACATAACCACCGTAACTGGCGATATATGGGGTAGAATACAAACCGGCCTTCAAGCCCATCGCGTGGATCTGATCGATCATGCCTTTGATGTCAGGAAACTTTTCATTGGGCTGCAGCGCAGTATCAGGTCCAGATCGAACCCCCATCCAAGCATCATCCACATTGATATAGGTCCAGCCATGATCAGCCAACCCTGTTTTTACCATGGCATTCGCAGAGGTCAAAACCTTGTCCTGATCAATTTTGGCTTCCCAAGAATTCCATCCATTCCATCCAATGGGTGGAGTGAGCGCAATGGTATCCCCTATTTTAATGACCAATTTTTTAGTGTCCTCGCCAAGCTGGTTTTTTGCTTTCAACATTACCTCATAATTCCCACGTTGGGTCACAGTACCAGTAATGATACCTGTTTCAGCGGAAATTTTTAAACCGTAGGGCAAATTGGATGCACTGAATTGTATGGGCCTCTGGCCAGAAGTTGCCACCTTGAACAAAACAGGATTTCCAGGGGTGGCACCAAAAACTTTTGCAGTATTGATTTGTGGGGTATTTTTTGGTGCAGGTGTTAAGATGATTTTGGGGTCGTTGTTCTGCACATATCCTGGTGTAAATCCTTCTTTGATCAGCAACCTGGCATTGGCCCAGTTTCCATTGGTTCTTTTGTTGCCCAATCCACCCACCGTATCAGTAATCAACAATCCAAGCTGCTTTACTCCGGTGAGGTCAACATCGATCTTTATAGCAGCATCCCCAACATTCATGGGCTTGCTCTGAAACAAGAGCTTCTGATCAGCCAGCACATAAAAGGTAAGGGGGATGGCTGTGTTGGAAGAATCATCAACACCTACTTCAGCCATAAACCTTGTGGCATTGCCATCCAGTATAAAAGAAAGCACTGCAGGAGATTGGGCACCAAACCCTCGGATAAAAGGGACACCCTGAATTTTGATGGTATTCTTCCAGTAATTAGACTTTGTCGAAACGGGCCTGATCCCTTCTGAATAGGTTTGAAGGGGCAGATCATCAAAATAAAGAGTACTTGTATGTTGCGCTTTTGAAACCTGGCAAAAGACCAATGCAACTGCAAAAAACAAAACTGAAAACTTCATGATGGGAGTAGATTTTACAAAAACAAAAGGGTGGAAAATTCCACCCTTCAATATATTTAAGGATTGAATATTACCATTTGTCAACCTCTTCTGAAGCGCCGTTGTCTGTTTCAGGAGTTGAGGGGTTTGATGGAGCTTCAGGCTCGGGCGCTGGAGCTTCTTCTACAGGTGTATCAGCAGCTTCTACAGGAGCAATTGGAGCTGCAGCCGGTTGAGTATAACCGCCGCCATAACCACCTTCATGCCCTTCTCCACCTTCTTCATCGTATTCATGGTTGAATGCATCAAAATCAAAATCAGGCATCAAATCTGTTTTGACATGATCAACTGCTTCATTCAGTGCTTTCAAAAATTTATTGAAGTCTTCCTTGTAAAGAAAAATTTTATGGCGGTCATAACCATCATCATTGAAACGCTTTCTGCTTTCAGTAATGGTCAGGTAATAATCATTACCACGGGTAGTCCTGACATCGAAGAAATAGGTCCTTCTTTTGCCTGCCCTGATGCGCTTGCTGTAAACGCTGTCCATTCTTTTTTCGTTGTTGTCGTACGCCACAATTGAAGATTTTGGTTAAAGCAATTAGTTGGTTCCTATAAAGATAGCATTGTTTTGGAATTGTCAAAATTTAGTATTGCTTTTTTGGGACTGTTTTTTTAGCCCCAAAATGACTGTTATTGGGCAGTTCCAGCATCCATTTGCTGGGTTCTCAACAAATTGGCATAATACCCATCTGCTTTGAGCAATGCTTCGTGGGTACCCTTTTCAATGATCTTTCCATCCTCCATGACAATGATCTGATCAAAAACAAAGGATGGAAAAATCCTGTGGGTGATGATGATGGCTGTTTTGTCAGCCAAATACTGGTTAAGGTTTGATGCAATCTTATGCTCGGTATTGGCATCGACAGCACTGAGGCAGTCATCAAAAATCAAGAGGTCATTTTCTTTGGAAAGCGCCCTGGCAATGGATATGCGCTGTTTTTGCCCACCAGAAAGTGTAACACCACGCTCTCCTATCATGGTTTCAAAACCATTGGGTAAAGCCTTCACTTCATCAAGAATTACAGCATTTTCAGCAGACTTTTTTGCCCTTATAATATCCTCATCTCCTGAACTAAAATTGATGTTGTGATGGATGGAATCGCTGAACAGAAAAACATCCTGGGGAACATAGCTGATCTTGTTTCTTAGTGTAACAAGATTAAGCGCTTTTATATTTTTCCCATTCAACCTTATTTGACCTTTCTGAGGGTCAAACATTCGGATCAATAGTTGGGCTACCGTGGATTTGCCACAACCGGTCTTGCCGATCAATGCTATCTTTTCTCCGCGTTTTATGCTCAGGCTAAAATTATTGATTGCCTTAATGCCCGTATGCGGAAAGGTGAAATCCACCGCATCAAATTCCAAAAGATCAATCTTTTCAAGCTTCTCAGCATCTTTGGTTTCAATGATATTGGATTTGATCTGAAGAAATTCATTGAGCCTTTTTTGCGAAGCCGCTGCTCTTTGGATGTTGGATACAACCCAGCCAATTGCAGAAACTGGAAAAGTAAGCATGTTGATGTAAACCACAAACTCAGCAATGGTTCCAGCACTGATGCGGTGTTCCAGCTGATAAATGCTTCCCATGTAAATGGTGAGCAGCGTGCTCAAACCAATCAGTAATCCAATGGCTGGAAAATAAACCGCTTCCATGGAAGAAAGGGCCATTCCGCTCTTCCTGTAACCTTCACTTTCAGCGTCGAAAAAACCCAGAGATGCCTTCTCCTGGTTATAGGACTTGATTACGCGGATTCCTGAATAAGACTGCTGTGCCAGACTCGTCAGCTTACTCAGTTGTGCTTGTATTTTCTCACTTTTTTTATTGATGTAGATGTTCACAAAATACATGGCAAAGGCCAGGAATGGCAAAGGGGCTAGCACATAGGCTGACAAGAGGGCATTTTTCTTGAACATGTAGAATAGACTGATCGCAATCAGTATGGTGAGATTGATCAGGTACATCAGTGCCGGGCCTGTATACATCCGTACCCTTGATACGTCCTCTGACATGCGGCTCATGAGATCACCGGTACTGTTCACTTTATAAAATTGAGCATCCAGTTGCTGGTAATGTGCATATACCTCGTTTTTCTGGTCAAACTCAATGTGGCGGCTCATGACGATGATGGTCTGTCGCATCAAAAACATGAAAAATCCCCTGATCAATGCCAGTGCAAGCAATACCAATCCGCATGCCATCACCAACTGTGAAAATTCAAGCCCAGTGTTTTTGAAAATACCAATGCACCACTTCACCAAGGGATCAAAAAAAACCTTTTCTGAAGGCATTGCAACAGGGTTGATCGCCCGTTGCACTTCATCAACCACAAAGCCTGTCATCTGTGGAGCCAGGATGCCAAAATAGTTGGACAGCAAAATGAATATGAACCCAAGCGTAAGCCTCCACCGGTATTTCCAGAAATATTTATTGAGCTGTTTGAGTTCCTTCATCTGCTTACAAAGTTATTAAACTGCAGTGAGGAGTTTTTAGATGTTTTTTTGATGATTTCTTTATAATTCGGCTTTGATGTTTTACTTTTGCGCCGGAGAGATGGCAGAGCGGTCGAATGCGGCGGTCTTGAAAACCGTTGACTGTCACAGGTCCGGGGGTTCGAATCCCTCTCTCTCCGCCAAACAATATCAAAACCCACGAATTATCGTGGGTTTTTTGTTTTCCGAACGAGCGAAGCTTGCTTCTGCGAGTTTGGAGAACAAAAAAGCCTGCGGCGAAGCCGCCTGGGTTTTGATATTGTTTGAAGCTCCCCCCAAAAGGGAACATGAAATAATCCCTAGCATCCAAAGCGACAGCAATGAAAAATGATGAGGGGCGAAGCCGCCTAGGCTTTGATATAGTCTAAAGCCCCCCCCCAAAAGGGCTCATGAAATAATCCCTAAGACTAATTCTGCTTCCTTACGTATTTGGTCAGGATCACAATCTGCTGCCCTTCTACCCTTCCTTCAATCTGATCAGTATTGTCGGGCACCAATCGGATATTTCGCACTACAGTGCCTAGCTTTGCGTTCAGCGTCGAACCTTTTACATCAAGCGATTTGATGAGCACAACAGCATCATTGTTTTGCAATTGCTGCCCGTTGCAATCCCTGTGCAATACAACAGACCCATCATTTTCGTGGTCACCGGTTGATTTGGCCCAAGCCAATTGCTCCTCATCTAGGAAAAGCATATCGAGGTTATCTGAAGCCCAGCTTTGGTCGCGCAGACGGTTCAACATCCTCCAAGCTGTGATTTTCACAGGAACAGCTTCAGACCACATGCTTTCAGTCAGGCATGCCAAATGTGCTAGATCCAATTCTTCTTTCTTCTCAATTTGTGCAAGACATTTGGAGCAAATCAAAATGGATCCGTCTGCATCCGTGTATTTTGCACCTGCCACCTCGTGTATGGAAAGTCCAGTTACTGCATTGCATAGTTCACATTTGCCATCATTTCGTGCATTGAGTTGTTGTTGAAGGGACATGGTATTTTTTAAGGTGCAAATATAAACAAAACAAAGGCATCAGTTAAAAGGCAAGCCTACTTCATTGCCGGATCAACTTCAAAGACAATGGCTGATTTGGCAGGAACCTCAAATTTTTGCTGAATGGAAACTGTTTGACCTGTAATAATATTCCTTGCCAATCGGGCATTACCAATGATTTCCTTGAAACGGGATGGATCAATAGTGGTTGACTGTTCATTCCTGTTCAACACCACCATAACCTTTTCCTTTTCAGTGTATCGAAAATAAACATAGATATCATTGAAAGGGGCAAAATGAAGGGTTTTACCGTTGGCAATGGCTTTGCTATTTTTACGCCATTGTGCAAGTTTTTTGAAATGCCCTTGCATCTCCATTTGATCTGCTGTTAGTCCAGTACCAGCATTTGCATTTGCATTGGCTTTGTCATCAGCCCAGCCACCAGGCATGTCTGCCCTGATGTAACCATGGTCATCCGGATGTGAGGTGTTTTCCAACAAAACTTCTGTACCATAATAAACCTGCGGAATGCCTCTCAAAGTCAGCAATGTGGTGATGGCCATTTTGGCCAAAGACAGGTCGTTGCCCAATTGGGTATACAGCCTGTCCATGTCGTGATTGTCTCCAAAAATCAACAACTTAGAAGGATCTGCATAAGCAAAATCATTGGCCATGGACTCATAGAGCAGGTTCAAACCCTTGCCCCAAACCTTTCGGTTTTTTTGACGAAGGGCTTCGACCAGCGCAGATTGAAGCGGAAAGTCCATGGTAGAACCAAGGCAACCGGTATAACCATCTGGATTCTTTTTCCCTTTTTGCCAATAAGATGTGATCAATGGGTTGAGGCTCCATTCTTCACCCACAAGGCTGAAATTGGGATATTCTTTCATGATCCTGCAGGCCCAGGCATTGAGCAAGGGTTTGATACTATAACCATAGGTATCAAGCCTGATCCCGCCGAGTTGCAATGTTTCGATCCACCAGATGTTGTTCTGGATCAGGTATGTGGCCATAAAGGGATTTTCACCATTCAGGTCTGGCATGGTGGGAACAAACCATCCTTTTGTCATAAGTTCGCGGTCAAATTGAGATGCGTTAGGATCTTGATTAACTGTACGCACATGTGTAGTGATGCGCATGGAATCAGCATAGTTGATCCAATCACGAAAAGGCATATCTTTCATCCATCTGTGACCTGATCCTATGTGGTTCAGAACAGCATCATAAACCAGTTTGATTCCCTTGGCTTTTGCTTTTTGTGCCAATTCCTTGTATTCATCCAGGGTCCCAAACCGAGGATCAACCTTGTAATGATCAGTTATCGCATAACCATGATAAGAATAGGCTGGCATGTTATTCTCCATCAATGGTTGTGGCCAGATGGCAGTATAGCCCATGTTTTTAAGATAATCCAAGCTGTTGATCATACCCCTGATGTCACCGCCATGTCTTGCTCCATTCGACTTTCGATCTACCTTGTTTTCAAGCATCCCTTCAATGATGTCATTGCCTGGATCTCCATTGGCAAAACGGTCTGGGGTGATCAAGCATACAACATCTGAGCTATTGAATCCAATGAATGCTTCAGGTGCAATCGCCTTTTTAAGTAGCGAATAGTCATATTTTTGAACAACAACTCCATCGCGGATAAAACGAATAGGAAATGTTCCTGGCTGGGTCTGTGAAGAAATGATCAGATCAATAAACAGGTAGTTTTTAGAATCCCCTTTTGTAATTTTTTTGATGCTGACGCCAGGATATTTGATGATGGGCGTTGTAGAG
>CAITQQ010000424.1 GCA_903894575.1 uncultured bacterium | reverse complement strand
GCCAGCAATGCCATCCCCAATGAAATAGCCGTTTCCAGGGAAAAGGATGGACTGTATTTGTATGTTGTGTTGAATGGAAACAATACCATTCAGAAAATTGATTGGAGCAGCAAAAAGACAATCTGGACTGCAGCCACTGGTGTAGCGCCATATGGTATTTGTGTTGCCAACAACAAGATTTTTGTGAGCAATTGGGCTGGTGAAAAAGCCACAGACCCTTCCAAAGAAAGGGCTGGCGTTCCCTGGGGGCTTGCGTATACAGACCCGGCCACAGGAGCAACTGCTGGCGGATCGGTATCCATCATCAATAGTACAGATGGAAAGACAATGGCTGAATTACAGGTAGGCCTTCATCCCAATGTTGTAAAGGCTTCGAATGACGGGAAATATATTTATGTGGCCAATGGGTCGAGCGATAATATTGCTGTCATCAATTCAGTTACAAACAAGTTGGTCGAAACCATTGATGTTGGCCTGATGAGAGGCAAACAATCATTTGTGGGAAGTACACCCAACGGCCTTGAACTCAATGCAGACAATTCACAACTCTATGTATCCAATGGATTGGACAATGCAGTGGCGGTTGTACAGCTGGGGAAAAATGCTTCCTCCACAGGCAAGGGAAAATCACAAGTGCTGGGTTATATCCCCACAGAAGCATACCCTGCCGGATTGAAGCTGATCAACAATACACTGGTAGTGGCCAACCTGGAATCTGATGGTGCCAATGTTGTGGACAGCAAGAAAAAAGCCAGGTCCATCCACCAGGAACTCGCTTCTGTGAGCATTATACCCATTCCAGACAAGCCCATGCTTGAGGCCTATTCCCTTGAAGTGGCACAGCTCAACCTCACGAACAGGCTGGATGCGCTGTCTTTGGCGCCTCGTGCAGAAGCCCTTCCCAGGCCTGTTCCTGAAAGGATTGGTGAGCCTTCAGTATTCAAACATGTGGTATACATCATCAAGGAAAACAAAACCTATGACCAGGTATATGGAGACATGAAAGAAGGAAGGGGTGACAGCAGTCTTTGCGTGTTTGGTGAAAAGATTACGCCCAACATGCATGCTCTTGCAAAACAATTCGGATGGATGGATGATTACAATGCCTCGGGCAAATCATCTGCAGAGGGCCACCAATGGACCGATGCGGGAATTGTTTCTGACTATGTTGAAAAAAATGTGAGGGCCTGGTTCAGGAGCTACCCCCACAGGCAAGAGGATGCACTTGTTTACAACAAAACAGGCTTCATATGGAACCATGCATTGGACCATGGAAAAACAGTAAGGGTCTATGGAGAGGCCTGTGAAACTGAATATGACAGACAACTGAAATGGATTGATCTGTACAAAGATTATACATCTGGTAAAAAGCCAAATTGGTTCAATAAAACAACCATTGGAAGACTCAATCCAATCATACACCCAACGATGCCGGATTGCGACAATTATGTTTTCAGTGACCAACAACGTGCCGACATTTTTATTGAAGACTGGAAAAAACATGAAGCAGGCGATAGCCTTCCCAACTTGATGGTGCTTTCTCTTCCGAATGACCACAGTGCTGGAACATCCCCCAATTTCCCTACGCCTGATGCCATGGTTGCAGACAATGATCTTGCCGTAGGAAGAATCATGGAAATGATCAGCAAGAGCAAATACTGGGACTCAACTGTGGTATTCATTACCCAGGACGACTCACAGGGAGGATGGGACCATATCTCTGCTTACAGGACGGTTGGCATGGTTGCAAGTCCTTACAGCAGCGGAAAACTTGTTTCCACCCATTATAACCAGGTGTCAATGCTCCGGACCATTGAACAGATCCTTGGCATACCCCCCATGAACATCATGGACGCCACCTCAAGATTGATGACAGATTGTTTTCAATCCATACCCAATAAGGCAGTATATGTTGCGCGACCGACCAACATCCCTCTGGACAAAATGAACAAGCCTTTGCATGCTTTGCGCGGAAAAGAAAGAAAATTAGCCGAACTTTCCCAGAATGAACTCTTCAAGGAGGTCGATGGTGGAAGGGATGATGAAATGAACAAGGTGATCTGGTTTTATACCAAAGGAAACAAAGCCTATCCAAAGCATTGATCTCTGTATTTTTAATCAAGCACAATCAACAGCAAACCAATGAATACAGGCGAACTCAAAAGAACATTGACCCCTCTGATGCTTTGGGGCCTTGGTGTGGGCTATGTGATTTCTGGGATGTATTTTGGATGGAACCTCGGACTGGAAAAAGGTGGATCCCTTGGCTTGGCCGTAGCTACTTTTTTCATCATCATCATGTATGTAACCTTTACATTCAGCTATTGTGAACTGGCTTCTGCCATTCCAAAGGCGGGAGGTGCATTTGACTATGCCAAACGTGCGCTGGGTCCAAATTGGGGATTCATTGCAGGAATGGCACAGAACATCGAATTCATTTTTGCGCCACCAGCTATTGCATTTGCCATTGGCGCCTATTTCAATCTCTTCTTTCCGGAGATACCAATCATTTATATTGCGATTTTCAGTTATATCCTGTTTACCGGATTGAATATTTATGGTGTAAAGGCGGCGGCAATATTTGAACTGGTCATCACGATATTTGCAGTGGGTGAACTTTTGCTTTTTGCAGGCATCACCCTCCCTCATGTTGAGATCGCCAACCTCAAACAAAATGCACTTCCCAACGGATGGTCTGGCATGTTCGCAGCCATTCCCTTTGCCATCTGGTTCTTTCTGGGCATTGAAGGGGTTGCCAATGTGGCGGAGGAAACCATCAATCCCCAGAAGACCATCCTGATTGGCTTTGGATCCGCCATCGCCACCCTGGTATTGCTCTGCATCCTCACCTTCGTCAGCTCCACAGGTGTGGCCGGGTGGGAAGCAATTGTATACAAGGCCGATGGGTCTGCTTCTGACTCGCCACTGCCTTTGGCATTGGGAAAAGTAGTTGGAGAATCTAATGCCTTATATCACCTGTTGATTGCCATCGGATTATTTGGCCTTGTAGCCTCATTTCATGGACTGATCCTTGCCGCAGGAAGGGCAAGCTTTGAATTTGGCAGGGTCAACTATGCGCCTTCCATCCTGGGAAAGGTTCATCCAAAATTCAAGACACCGGCCAATGCCCTTATCCTGAATATGTTGATTGGCATTGGTGCATTGCTCACAGGCAGAACCGCTGAAATCATCACCATATCTGTGTTTGGGGCGATTACACTGTACATCATCTCCATGATAACGGTTCTTGTACTGCGGCTAAAAGAACCTGGATTGAAAAGACCCTTTCGCGTTCCCCTGTATCCAGCATTTCCCATCATAGCACTTACCATTGCCCTTGGGTCGCTTGTAGCCATGTTGGTATACAACCAACTTCTTGGCGGAATCTATTTCTTGCTCTTGCTGGGAAGCTTTGGCATATTTAAAATTTTTAGTCCCGCTTCCCTGAAATAATGCTTAATTTTTGACCCTAATTCGAGCACATGAATCAGAAGGACATCATCAGTTATGTGAAAAAACATCCCTCCGGAAAAGTGAAGATTGCCTATGCAGACATGGATGG
>CAITQQ010000423.1 GCA_903894575.1 uncultured bacterium | reverse complement strand
CCGAACTTGTGTTGTTCTTCTGTGAATCCATCTGTGTAAGGGCCAAATGGATGATCAATCGGTTTCTTTGAAATATTGGGCCAGTCTTTGCTCAGGTCTTTTGATGGGCGGGGCCTGGAATTCACGAAGGCAGCCACATCCCAACTTTCTTCATCTGTCAAAGCAGGTGCTCGGTGAGTTGCCTGATTAAATGGCATGTTGTCGCGAACATATCCAGCCAAGCGCGAGAGTCTAAAAAGTCCAGCCCCACTGTTGTAGCTGTGTTCTCCCCAGAGCGGAGGATAGGTATATGATTTTGTGTCTGCTGCCATCAGTCCTTCGCCGTTGGCGCCATGGCAACTCTGGCATTTTGCAGTATACACCACCAGGCCTTTTTCCGGACTGGCTGCACGATCAAGGTACTCGGGAGGCTTGATGCCAGAGCCTTTCGGAGTGCTGTCTTTGGGAACTGCATGTCCAACCCATTTGATATAGGCAATCATGGCTTTCATTTCGTGGCTGTTGCTATCAAGGGCGCTGCCATTCAGGCTTCTTTCCATGCAATCGCTTACCCTTTTGTAAACGGTTTCAATGGATCCGCTTCTGTCGCGAAACTTCGGATAGTTGGCAGCAACCGCTCCGTAATTGTTTCCCCATGTTTTTCTTCCTGCGTTGAGGTGACAGTTCTGGCAATTCATGCCGTTGGTAATATGTGCCACCGAACCATTGGGTCCCAGGTACTTGGATGTGTTGGCAATCAGGTCTTCTCCATAAATCACCAGCGCCCTTTCTTCACCCTGCACAGACCTGTCAGTGAACAAACTTGGGGCCGTCCATCCTTCACTAATGAGCGCAGGTATTTCTTTTTCGGGCTTGTTGACAAATTCAATGGTTTGGACGGAGATGGCCAGCACCAGTGCAATGGTTATTGAATAAATGATCCAGTTTTGTTTCGAATTGTTCATTTCCTGTTCTTATGGTGAACTAAATATAAATCAATTCGAAAGGATGGTATGTGATTTTGGTCACATGGTCAATGCATTTCACTGCCGTATTCCTTGATGATGGCTTGGTTGAGTGATTCCCCAATTTTTTTTAATTCGATAAGTTTGGCGTTCAGGTAGCGATTGGTATTTAGTCCAATGGAAACAAGGTTTAGCAGTTCGTTAAGGGAAGTTTTGTTTTTTTTGGTGATGTCATCTGCCTTCGCCGGTGGCTGAAATCGCATGATGCCATCCCCTATTTGATGGATAGACATTTCATATAGAATACCCGCATCCATAACTTCTGCCATTTTGAAACGACCTTTTTCAAGTGTTCTTTCCCGCAGATCCTCCAGTTTGTCTATGGAGCTGAGCATGCGTTCATATTCCTGAATTCCTGAACTGATTGTCTTATTTCTAACCATTCTTAATCCACCGGCTGATTTGATCTGATCAAATCCAATACGAGAACTTTCGAATGTAGCCCGGAGGGCCAAGTTTCTAACGTAATAATAAACCTCTTCGTTGGTGATCGATTGATTATTCAGCTTTTGAAAAAGCGTATCAAGATTTTTTAGCCTCGTCTCATTAGAGCGCACCACATAATCAGTGGATTGAAAATCGAGCAGTAAATCTTCGTGTACATTTTTTAGATAGGAGATTTCCCTGTGTTTTTCAATTTGTGTTTCGCGAATATTTTCTGCGAAAAAACCAAGGGTAACTGCTGCAAACAACATCACGAACTCTGTGATGTATTCCTTCCATGCTTTTTTATGCGTGGGATGATGGGGATGATGAACTTCCATTTTTTGAAATATAAATTCCTTAAAGATAAGATTGAAATTTCTCCTTATCAAATGTCAGCTAAATATTATTGAGCATGAATCATTCAGTTGCTAATCGAGAAACCATACGAAAATAAGCACTAATTGAAGCGCGGCATATACAGTTTAATAGCTCAGCAACGCAAATCACATCGGCACCTCCATCAACAAAATCTCTGACCCCTCTTCTGAAGAGGTCAACATAAAATCTTCTGTCTCCCAGATACCCAGCCCATCGCGGTTTGTAATTTCAATGCCATCAATGTTGAATGTTCCTTTGAGCACAAACGCATAAACCCCGTTTCCTGGTTTTTTGATTGCATATGTTGCAGAAATACCATCATCAAAAGTTCCCAAATGGAACCAAGCGTCCTGGTGAATCCATACTCCTTCATCATTGCTGTTGGGAGAGAGCACCTGTTGGAATTTGTTTTTTCTTTCTGCTTCATTCATTGTGATCTGGTCATACCGCGGGCTGACATTTTTCTTGTTGGGGTAGATCCAGATCTGAAGAAACTTGACAGGCTCGTTTGCGTTCTTGTTGTATTCGCTGTGGTATACGCCAGTCCCTGCACTCATCACCTGGATGTCGCCTTTTTTGATTACCGTGGTATTCCCCATGCTGTCTTGGTGTTCCAGGTCTCCTTCCAAAGGTATACTGATGATTTCCATGTTGTCGTGTGGATGTTTTCCGAATCCCATGCCACCATTCACACAATCATCATTCAGCACCCTCAATACACCAAAATGCATTCTTTCAGGATTGTAATATCCGGCAAAACTGAAGCTGTGAAAGCTTTTCAACCAGCCGTGGTCTGCCTGGCCCCTGCTGTCTGCCCTGTGTAAAATCGTTTTTGCCATAGCATCTAATTTTTGCAAAGTTCGGGTAAGTTCTGGGGAATGCAATGGGGAAAGGGATGAGGGAAAAGGAGGAGGGTGATAAATGAAAAATGATGATAAAACTCAAAAAGCCGAACCAATTGAACATCTATAGACTGTTTTGTGTTCTAATATCAATACCTTGACATGAAAAAAATGTTGATCACCCTTTTGGTCATTTTTGTTGCCCTAATAGCATTCCAATCTTTTATGGCCATATCCACCTCAAATATTGAAAAACAGAAATACCGGGTCGTGAAAAAAGAAAGCGGTTTTGAAGTTCGTTTCTATCCTCCTGCCACTTTTGCGACCATCAGGTCATCGGCAAAAAACTACAGGGAACTTTCTGGCAGTGGATTCAGAAAAATCGCAGGATATATTTTCGGTAACAATGAAACGTCTGCCAAGATTGCGATGACATCACCCGTACACATGGACATCAATCAGGATGGATCTTCCATGAGTTTTGTGATGCCATCTGAATATGATATCAAAAGCCTTCCACGTCCAAACGATGCAAAGGTCGAAATACATGAATCTCCTAGTGAATATGCTGCTGCCATTGAATTTGGTGGGTATGCCAATGACGAAACCATCAGTAAATATGCCGAGCAACTCAAAAAATCACTGGAAGAAAAAGGCATAAAACCCATCGGCCATTACAGGTACCTGGGATACAATCCGCCCTATCAAGTGATTGGAAGAAAAAATGAAGTGATTGTTGCAGTTGAGTGGAAAGAGTAAATCCCCCTTTCTATATTGAGTTGTGCTCTGTTCTACAAGACTTTTCCTCCACGAATGACATTCAGTAAAATCGCTACAATTGCAATGACAAGCAGAATGTGAATTATCCCGCTGGCACTGTAGGCAAATACTCCTATGGCCCATCCCAGAACGAGAATTACAGCGATGACATACAATAGGTTTTTCATGTTTGTATTTTTAAGTTTATCACACAATGTACAATACGTGTCGCCTCTGAAAACCAGTCTGGTTCATAGGTTCAGGTGATTGGTGTCACACTTAACAAATAGAGAAATACAATGCTGTTGTTCATCATGATACTTAGTTTTATTTTTGTGAACAGATGAACAACCCAGTAGCACAACAAGAGCGCATCGCCAAAATGAAATTTTCATCTGTCTATCCTTTGTATCTCGCAAAAGTGGAGAAAAAGGGAAGGACAAAAGATGAGCTTGACCAGGTAATTACATGGCTAACCGGGTACGACACCAAAAAGCTTCAAGAGTTGATCAATGAGGGCGTGAATTTTGAAACGTTTTTTCAACAGGCCACACTGCATCCTAACGCACACCTCATCACGGGCCTGATCTGTGGCTATCGTGTCGAAGAAATTGAACATCCGCTTACTCAGCAGGTTCGCTACCTCGATAAACTCGTTGATGAACTTGCCAAAGGAAAGAAAATGGAGAAGATCTTGCGCGGCTGATCAACAGATCCTAGAGAACCATGAAATCCTTAAGCAAACCACTGGTTGATTTTAGCTTGGCATACCGATGCCGCTCTTCAGTTTTTTCAGGCTTCTGCTTAATTCCTTACAGCGATCCTCACTCTCTTCCTGTTTGATTTCTTTGAACTTGATTTTTATACCAGGCCTTGTTTGCGCAAGCAAAGGAATATCTGCCGCACAGATTCTTGCTATGCGCGGATAACCGCCTATCGTTTGTGCGTCTGCCATCAGGATGATGGGATCGCCTTCGTGCGTAACCTGTACAATGCCTGTGGTTACTGCGGTTGAGACCATTTCTGTTTTCTGTTCCAGCGCGAATTTTTTTCCTTCCAAGCGATATCCCATCCTGTTAGACTGCGATGAAATACTAAACTCTGAATTGAAAATATTTTCCTGTGATGAGCTATTAAACAAATCAAACTCGGGTCCCATGATGGCGTGGACAATTAAAACAGTAGACATTTCTGAAACAAGGTTTGCTGTATGCCAATGAGAAATGCCGATTCCGCTGGGAAGCATTTTTAAAGTTGATGTGGCTTGGAAATCTTGTTCGCGTTTGAACGAAAGCATGTCTCCTGTAGCGAGGTTTCTGCCATCCATTCCACCAATCCCTGATGGTGTATAGGTTGATGCACTGCCCAAGATTTTTTTGACTTTGAATCCGCCGCTGACCGCAAGATATGACCTGCAACCTTGCGCACTGGCTGTTGTCCGGATCGTGCTGAATGCAGGAATCCAAAGCAAACGATTGAAGGGAAGTTCATCATCGCCGACAAATGCCTTACAGCCTCCACCAACAATCGCACAACAAGCTGACTCATTGAACATGAAGGATGCTCCATGCAGTGTCATTTCAATCACCGCTTCATTTTCATCATTGCCGCAAATGATGTTGGCCAGTGTTGCCGACACCTTGTCCATTGCTCCGCCGATGGGCACACCAAATTGCTGAAAGCCCCACCTGCCAAGGTCTTGCAGGCTGCTCATCATGCCGGGCTTGAGAATGGTGATGCTCATTGGTATTGATTGAACGCTTCGAGGGTGATGGGTTTGAATTGCACAATGTCTCCGGCATTCAAAAAACTGCAGGGTGTTGTGGATGGATCAAACATCCTCAAAGGTGTTCTTCCAATTACCTGCCAACCACCCGGCACTTCTGCAGGATAGATCCCTGTTTGTTTTCCTGCGATGGCCACACTTCCTGCAGGAATTTTCATCGATGGGGTTTGTTTTCTGGGAACTTCCAATGCTGTTGGCAAGGTTCCCATGTATGGAAATCCGGGAATGAAACCAATCATGTAGACACGGTACTCAATGGAAGTGTGCAATGCAATGATGGCTTCCATCGAAAGGTTCAGGTGTTCGGCAACCCAGGGAAGATCCACACCAAGTGAAGGGTCGTAACAAACGGGGATGCTGATCTGTTTGCCTTCTGTTGCTAATGAAGTATTGGAAACCTGAACACTGAGATCAGACAACCAGGTGCGAACAGTTGCTGCTGACACATGCTCGTTGAAGTATACGGTCAAACTGCCATAGGCCGGCACAGCCTCCACAAAACCCTTGATGGGATTGGATTCAATGGCATGCTGCATCGCAATGACAAGCAAGTTTGTTCCTTCACTGATTTCCTGGGAGAATTCAATGGTGATGGCCTGATCGTGTATGTTGTAAATCCTCGGGATAATCAAATCATTTGAACCTACAACTTACAACCATTGCACTAATAATTGATCACCTGCTCTTCAATATTGGAAGGCAATTCGCGCCACTGGTACTCCTGGTTGCGGAGCTGTGGTTCAAATCCCGCTTCGCGAATGGCATCCTGCATCGATTTATACGTAAAGCGGTGAGGAGCACCGGCAGCACTGACCACATTTTCTTCCAACATGATGCTTCCAAAATCATTCGCACCTGCATGCAAACAAATTTGAGCAACCTTTTTACCTACGGTCAGCCAGGAGGCTTGTATGTTTTTGATGTTGGGCAACATGATTCTGCTGATGGCAATCATCCTGATGTATTCTTCTCCTGTGGTCAGGTTTTGTACGCCACGTATTTTGGTCAAAAGGGTATCCACATCCTGGAAGGTCCATGGAATGAATGCCAGGAATCCATTGGCGGTTTCAGGCTTTCTGGACTGAACCTCGCGGATTTTGATCAGGTGCTCAAAGCGCTCTTCCAGTGTTTCAACATGGCCAAACATCATGGTAGCAGATGTGGTGATGTTGAGCTGGTGTGCTGCCGCCATTACATCCAACCATTCTTGTGCGCCACATTTTCCATTGCTCACCAATCTCCTGACCCTGTCAACCAGGATTTCAGCACCTGCTCCGGGAAGGGAATCCATACCGGCTGCTTTGAGGGCAGACAGCACTTCATGGTGGGTCATTTTTTCCAGCTTGGCAATATGTGCCACTTCGGGTGGCCCGAGTGTGTGCAACCTGATTTCTGGAAATTCAGCCTTGATGGCGCTGAACGTATCGGTATAGTATTTAAGTCCGAGGTCTGGATGGTGGCCGCCCTGCAGCAGCAATTGGTCTCCTCCCCACTTGAGGGTTTCCTGGATTTTTTCCCGGTAAGTATCCATGGTGGTGATGTAGGCCTCTGCATGTCCGGGGATGCGGTAGAAGTTGCAGAACTTGCAATTCGCGATACACACGTTGGTGGTATTCACGTTGCGGTCGATCTGCCAGCTTACTTTTCCGTGGGGCACTTGCTTTTTCCTGAGTTCATCAGCCACATGCATCAGGTTGGTCAGTGGCGCTTCCTTGAACAGAAAAAGTCCCTCTTCTTCTGTTAAAAACTCCAGGTTCAGTGCTTTTTCGTACAATCCATTGAGATCATTCATGTAATTCATTATCAAGTCAACAAAGTTAGGGCAACAATGGTTTACATTCGGAGTAAATGAGGCGTATCTGGTACATATATGTTCTGATGATCCTCACTTTTCAGCCATTTGGCGGAAAAGCACAGGAGTTGTTTGTTGAACCGCCTTCAACCTATATCACCTCATTTTCTTTCAGGATGCTGAACGGAGGGGTTATTTTGGTGAAGGCCGGGGTGAATGATTATGCCGATAGCCTCAATTTCATCTTGGACACAGGCAGCGGTGGAATCTCCCTTGATTCAGCCACGGTGGAAGATTTGGGCATATCCATCACCCCTTCCGAGAAAACGATCAAAGGCATTGGTGGCGTTCGCAAAGTTTCTTTTTTGAACAATGCAAGGCTCAGGCTGCCCGGCTTGATAGTCGATAATGTCAATTTTCATGTCAATGATTATGGTATCTTGACCAGCGTCTATGGCATCAAGATTGACGGCATCATCGGATATAGTTTTTTCAGCCGCTACATCGTCAACATCAACTATGATTTCCTTCAAATCAATGTTTTTTCAAAAGGGGAGTACAGCTATCCCCGATCAGGTTTTATGCTCTATCCCATGTTCACGGCCCTATCCATGCAATCGCTTGAATTCACTGACAGCCGAAAGTTTATTCAGCGGTTTTATCTTGATACGGGTGCAGGATTGAATTT
>CAITQQ010000422.1 GCA_903894575.1 uncultured bacterium | reverse complement strand
CCATGTCCGTGGATGATGGCGGTAATGTCTTTCACAGTCTCCTCATAGACACCATAGGTGCTGGGATAGGTGATCATGATGCCAGCAAGGTTTTCGCTGTGTTGGATGGCTTTTTCATTGAGGTCCTCTACGTCGATGTAGCCATTTTCCAGGGCTTTTACAACAACTACTTTCATGCCAGCCATCACTGCTGAGGCTGGATTGGTACCGTGGGCAGAGATGGGAATCAGCATCACATTGCGGTGATGGTCTCCGCGAGATAGATGGTATCCCCTGATGGCAAGCAGTCCGGCATATTCTCCCTGTGCACCACTGTTCGGTTGTAAACTGCAGGCGTCGAAGCCAGTCACCTCACAGAGGTATTTTGAAAGCTCATCCAAAACGAACTGGTATCCCTTTGTTTGTGGCGTTGGAGCAAAAGGATGAATCTGTCCCCAACAAGCCCAACTCAATGGCATCATCTCAGTTGCAGCATTCAGTTTCATGGTGCAGCTTCCTAAAGAAATCATCGAGGTGTTGAGTGATAAGTCTTTGTTTTCCAATGACTTTATGTATCTCATCATTTTGCTTTCGCTATGATAAGTATTGAAAACCGGATGTTGCAAATAAGGTGAACTGCGCTTAAGGCTTGCTGGAATATTGGACAGGCCTGCTGCTTCCTCAAAATTCAAACTTGCTTTTCCTTCTGGGTCAAAGCAGGAAAGCGCAGCCATCACATTGTTGGTATTGCTTGTTTCGTCAAAGCTGATGCCCACCATAGAGGGGCTGATCAGTCTGAGGTTGATGTTGCGTTCGGCCGCAGCTGCCACGATTTCCTTTGCATTGTTGGTGATTATGGCAATGGTATCGAAATAGGTTGACGAGGCCAATGCATATCCTAGTTTCTGTAGGGTGGCAGCGGCTGCATTAGCGAACATGCTTGTTCTGGTGGCAATGTTTTTGAGGCCTTCTGCTCCATGATAAACAGCGTACATGGCCGCCATGTTGGCCAAGAGTGCCTGGGCGGTACAAATATTGGAAGTGGCTTTCTCCCTTTTGATGTGTTGTTCACGGGTTTGGAGGGCCATGCGCAAGGCCCTGTTGCCATCTGCATCGATGCTGATGCCAATGATTCTTCCTGGGATGCTGCGTTTGAATTCATCTTTTGTGGCAAAGAAAGCTGCGTGTGGGCCGCCATATCCCAATGGGACGCCAAAGCGCTGGGCTGAACCGCAGGCGGCATCAGCGCCGAGTTCACCCGGAGGCGTGATGAGGGTCAGTGCCAGCAGGTCTGTGGTCATCACCACGTATCCACCAATCTCATGTACATGATCAATGAAGCCCTTATAGTCGGTCAGTTCTCCAATATTATTGGGGTATTGAACCAGTGCGCCAAAATATGAATTGTCTAATGTACTGCTTGAGAAATCTCCCTTAACTATTTCAATACCAATGGGTAGTGCTCTTGTGATCAGCAGATCAAGTGTCTGGGGGAAGCAATTCTGGTCTACAAAAAACCTTGGACGGTCGATATGATCTTGCCTGTTGAGGGCGTTGAAAAACATGGTCATGGCTTCTGCTGCAGCCGTTGATTCATCCAGCAAAGAGGCATTGGCGATGGGCAAACCTGTCAATTCGCTGACCATGGTTTGGTAGTTCAAAAGGCTTTCCAGCCTGCCCTGGGCAATCTCTGCCTGGTAGGGGGTGTATTGTGTGTACCAACCTGGGTTTTCAAAAATATTCCTGAGGATGACACTGGGTGTATGGGTTCCATAATATCCCTGGCCAATGAAATTCTTGGCAACTATATTGGTTTCACCGATGGCGCGAATGTGCTCAAGGTAAGCAGCCTCACTCATGGCGGGGGGAACATTCAATGCATTGTGGTTGACGATATTGGGCGGAACTGTTTTTTCCACCAATGTGGCAAGACTTGGCTCACCAATGGTGCTGAGCATTTCCTTTTCCTCGCTGGCTGAAGGGCCAATATGCCTGCGGCTGAATTCGTTTTCCTGCTGCGTCAAAAGATTCATGGATGGGTCTTTTATTCGTTAGAGATGCAAAATGAAGTGTCTCAGATTGTCAGGTTGCAAATTTAATCAGAAGCAGGCAGTATATGATGCGTTTGTAGACTAAAAACAGGGAATGTGGATTAAATGGTGAAACAGTGGTTTGGCATTTGTTTAGGTTTTACTTTTGGGGTATGGTGG
The DNA here is from genome assembly GCA_903894575.1 of uncultured bacterium. Lineage (GTDB taxonomy): Bacteria > Bacteroidota > Bacteroidia > Chitinophagales > Chitinophagaceae > Pollutibacter. The sequence continues at coordinate 23,728 of CAITQQ010000422.1, read as the reverse complement.
ATGGATTATTGATCAATTGGGAAAAGCAATCTTTGGCGCATGCAAAAGCCTATAAAGCCTTCCTGCAAAGGGTAAACAAGAACCAGGCTTTGAAGTTGCTTCCTGTATTGCATGAAGAAGCTTTTGAGCAGGTGGATTGCTTGACTTGTGCCAATTGCTGCAAAAATTATTCTCCTCGTTTTAAGACGCCAGACATCAAAAGAATCAGCAAAGTACTGGGTTTGCGTGAAAGTGTTTTTATCGATACCTACCTGAACATCGATACAGACGGAGACTATGTGTTGAAAACCAAGCCCTGTCCATTTCTTGGGGCCGATAACCATTGCTCGATTTATGAAGACAGGCCCTCTGATTGCAGGAGATTTCCTTACACCGATGAGGATGTATTTGTCAAAAGGCAGTCCCTCACATTAAAGAACACATCGTTTTGCCCTGCTGCTTATGTTGTGATGGAACGACTGATGCAAGAAATTAAATAGGCGTCAATAGTTGATTTTCCTTATGGCTGGTGTTTTGAACCATGTATAGACCACAATGCTGATGGTCATCATTCCACCAAAAACAACCGACGGGATTACCCCCATCAGCCTTGACGCAAATCCACTTTCAAAAGCCCCAAGTTCATTGGAAGAGATGATGAAAATGCTGTTCAGCGCTGAAACCCTTCCCTTCATTTCTTCAGGGGTCCTTGTTTGGAGGATGGTAGAGCGCACTATCATGCTGATGCCATCCAACAATCCCGACAGGAACAAGGCAGCAAAGGATATCCAAAAAACAGTGGAAAGACCAAAGATGATCATGGTCATGCCAAAGCCTGCAACACAGAATAACATGATCTTGCCCTGGTCCTTGCGCATGGGCACAAAGTTGACGAACAACATCATGGCAATGGCTCCGATACCAGGTGCAGAGCGAAGAATGCCCAGCCCTTCAGCACCCGTTTTCAGGATGATTTCCGAAAAGTAGGGAAGCAGGGCGGTGGCGCCACCGAAAAAAACCGCAAACAGGTCCAGGCTCAATACACCGAGTATTTCTTTTGCATTCCAGACAAACCGAAAACCTTCCTGAATGCTTTTCAGCATGGGTTCCCGTGGGATGGTGAAGGTGGGTGGCTTGGGTCCAATCAAAAAAAGAATGGCGATAGAAAGAGTGAGGAGTACCACCATCAGTGAAAAAGTAAAGGTGATGCCCATTGCTCCGTAAAGGATTCCGCCAATTGCCGGACCGCCTACTCCTGCTATTTGCCATGAACTGCTGTGCCAGCTGATGGCGTTGGGTAGTTCGTTTTTGGGAACCAGGCTGCTCACCAGTGCGAAGGAGGTTGGGCCGCTGAATGCCCTTGCTATACCGGTGCAGAAGGCAATGAGGTAGATATTGATCAGAATGGCCGTTTGGCTGAACCGTATTGACGCATGTTCACTGGTAATGTAGGTGAAAAGGATGGTCAGCAGCAGGTTTCCTGCAATGCTCAGGTGCAGCAATTTTTTCTTGTCTGTTCTGTCGATAATATAGCCGGAGTAAATGGCCATGATCACAGCAGGAACAAATTCGACCAGCCCTATCAAACCAATGCTGAAAGGGTCTTTGGTCATTTCAAAAACCTTCCAGCTGATCAAGGTGGCCTGCATGGTCAATACCAGGATAAAGAAAAACCTGGCCAGGAGATAACTCCTGAATTCAGTATAGCGCAGGGCCCCAAAACTATGGTGTTTTAAAAACTTGAACATCCTTGCAAATTTCGGTTAATGTCGCTGACCTTGATCAGGGAAGGGAAATAAAATGTTGCCCATCTTCATATTCTTTTTCAAGCGCATCCAAAATGGTGTCAAGGTGTTTGGGATTGCCGATAAAATCTGCATTGCTGGTGTCAACAAACAGCGTTTTCATGTTGTGCTGTTTGATGTAATGCGTATAGGTTTGCTGGATATTGTAGAGGTAATCGTTTTGGATGTTCTGCTCGTAAGGCCGGTTCCTTTTCTTGATGTTTTCCTGCAATTTGCTCACGGGTGAGTGCAGGTAGATCAGCAGTTCGGGCTGTATCATTTGGTGGTGCATGATTTCAAACAGCCTTTGGTAGAGCCTGAATTCATCATCCGGAAGGTTTACCTTGGCAAACAACAGACATTTGGTAAAAAGGTAATCGGAGATGGTGAGGGTTCTGAACATGTCTTGTTGGCCTACCAGGTCCTTTTGTTGTTTGTACCGTTCTGCCATGAAGAAGAGCTCAACGGAAAATGCATATTGAGCGGGGTTGTCATAGAATTTGGCCAGAAATGGATTGTCTGCAAACTCTTCGAGGATAAGCCTGGCGTTCAAACGCTCTGCCAGCAGGTTGGCCAGTGTTGTTTTCCCGGCTCCAATATTTCCTTCTATGGTGATGAATGTGTACTTCATTTTGAAAATTGTCTGACTTCAAGGCTGTCTGGGCAATCCTCGAGAAGTGCCTGGATGGTTTTTTTGTGCACAGGGTCTATTTTTGCAGGACTCAATTCCGATAGGGGTATGAGGGCAAACTTTCTCATGTAAATCCTGGGATGGGGAATGTTCAGGTCCGGCAGTTCAACCACATCGTTCTCATAGTAAAGGATATCGATATCAATATTTCTTTCTCCATTCCTTTCCCTGCGGGATCTTCCCATTTGTTGTTCAATCTCCAGAATGGCTGCCATGAGCTCTACTGGCCCCATGGCCGTATGGATGATCAATACCTGGTTTAAAAAGGCCGGTTGGTCTTCCTTCCCCCATGCTGCCGTTTCATAAATTGCAGAGCTTCTTGAAATGTGTCCGCATTTTTGGGAAATCAGCCCATTGGCTTCCCCTAAAAAGTAGAAACGGTCTCCAATATTGCCACCTATCAGTAAATACACTTCTTTCATAAATAGATCCCGCTTCGGCGGGTAAAGTTCTTTAATTTCGCCTTCTAAACCCATTTGCAGTGAAAAGTTTTTTCAAAAGTTTTTTTGCATCCTTGCTGGCACTGATCATTTTCTTTGGACTGGTCTTCCTTTTGTTCTTTGGGATTGTAGGGGCTTTTCTTGCATCGGAAAAAGTATCTGTTGAAGGAAAATCTGTTTTGGTGATTGATCTTTCAAAAGCATACAATGACAGGACAATGGAAGATCCCATTGCTGAGATTGCGGGGGATGATCTTCAGCCGGATTTGAATACGGCCATCAAATTGATTGAAAATGCCTCAAAGGATTCATCCATCCGTGGTGTTTATCTTTTATCCAAAGACAATGCCAATGGATTTGCAGGATCTTCAGAATTGCGCAAAGCATTGATGTCATTCAAAACCAGTGGTAAGTTCATCATTGGATATGGCGATTATATTTCCCAAAAGGCTTACTACGTGGCCAGTGTGGCCAACAAGGTTTACTGCCATCCCAAGGGTATGTTTGAGTGGCAGGGAATGTCTGTGGAATATACCTTCTTCAAAAACCTGATTGACAAACTGGAGATCAAGCCACAGATTTTTTATGCCGGAAAGTTCAAGAGTGCAACAGAGCCTTTCAGGACAACGTCCATGTCGGATGCCAATAAAGAGCAGACCAGTGTTTGGCTGAATGATATTTATGATGAAATGATCAATGTGGTGGCCTCATCAAGAAACAAAGACGCTGATTCACTCAAGTCCTATGCCAATCGATTCACATTGGATAAACCTGAGAAAGCAGTTGCTGCAGGATTATTGGATGGATTGAAATATGATGATCAGGTGAGGGATGAAATCAGGCAACGGTTGAAAGTTGGAAAAGCAGATAAAATCAACTTTATCAGCCTTGCCAAATATTCAAAAGCAGTCAATGTTGCAGGGGCTTACTCCAAAGACAAGATTGCATTGGTATTGGCAGAGGGAGAAATTGTTTACGGAAAGGGCTCTCCGGACCAGATCGGTTCAGATGAATACCTGGCCTTGCTCAGAAAGCTGCGCATGGATAAATCAGTAAAAGCCATTGTGCTCAGGGTTAATTCTCCAGGAGGCAGCAGCCTGGCCAGTGAGATCATGTGGAGGGAATTGGAACTCATCCGCAAGGAAGGCAAAAAAATAGTTGTTTCCATGGGCGATGTTGCTGCAAGCGGGGGATACTATATTGCCTGCAATGCGGATAAAATCATGGTGCAACCCAATACCATTACCGGTTCTATCGGAGTGTTTTCTATTGTTCCTGATTTTTCAAGTTTCATGAACAATAAGCTGGGCATTAGTTTTGACCGTGTAAAAACTGGTGAATTTGCAGACATGCCATCTGTTACAAGACCCATGACTGAAAATGAAAAACAATTCATTCAGGGTCAGGTAGATCAGATTTACCTTGATTTCAAAACCAGGGTTGCTGAAGGCCGCAAAAAGGATATCAATTATATCGACAGCATTGCACAGGGAAGGGTATGGACCGGTAAAAGGGCTATCCAGCTTGGATTGGCAGACAAGATTGGCGGGCTGGAAGAGGCCATATCGGAGGCCGCAAAAATGGCTGGTGTCAAGGAATACAAGGTCCGAAAATATCCAGAGCCTAAATCCATCCTTGAATATTTTATGGACAAAGGCAGTAGCGACCTCACCACATCAACCCTGCAAAAGGAACTAGGTGCAGAAGAATACCAACTTTTCAAGCGCATTAAAGCAATGAAGGCAGAAACTGGGGAAATCAAGAGCCAGCTTCCATTTGAGTATACCATCAAGTAATATTAATTTTTACCAAAACTGAGAAACGGAGCACATGAATAATTCTAAGGGGAAATATAACCAGTGGAGGGCCATGCTGGCCATTGCAAAAGCCAGTTTGAAGTCCATTTTCAGGAGCCCTTCTGCGGTGATCTTCAGTTTTCTGTTCCCCATTATTTTCATCCTCGTATTTGGATTCCTCAGTTCAACAACGCCGGTCATCAGGGTTACTTTCGATCCTGCTTCTTCCAATGCAAACGCGTTGTACGCAAAGCTGATTGAAAAGTCCAACCTCAAAGTCATTACCCAGCCAATACTGATATCGCGGCAGGAATTAGAGAAAGGGCATATTACCGCCATCATCAATATCAGGGAAATCAATCCTGCCGCCTATCCTAAATATGCTGTTGAGATCACCACTTCTACAGCGGCTGCTGACAGGATAGGTTTATTGCAATCCATCATACAGCAGGCCATTGCAGAGTTGGATCTTGTCAATTTTCCGCAAAGACCCAGCTATGCTTACATGCAAAAGGAAACCTTGCCCGGGAGGGAATACCGCACCATTGATTTCATTTTGCCGGGTCAGCTTGGTTTTTCTTTGTTGAGTGCCGGAGTATTTGGTGTAGCATTCATTTTCTTCAACCTTCGGCAGACACTGGTGCTCAAACGTTTTTTTGCAACGCCCATCAAAAGAACCTACATCGTTTTTGGTGAAGGACTTGGAAGGATTGCATTTCAGATGATCACCGCAGTGGTCATCCTTTCTATTGGGCATTTTGCCTTCAAGTTTACCCTTGTGAATGGAATGGTTACATTTATTGAGTTGATGGTATTGAGTCTGATAGGCTTGATTGTATTCATGGGATTTGGTTTCATTGTGAGTGGATTGGCCAGCAGTGAAAGCACCATACCTCCCTTTGCGAATCTTGTAACACTTCCTCAGTTTTTGTTGGCAGGTACATTTTTCCCTGTAGAGAATTTTCCTACATGGCTTCAGCCCTTGTGCAAGATTCTTCCGCTGACACACCTGAACCAGGCCATGCGCAATGTTGCCTTTGAGGGTGCCCATTTGAATGACTGTTGGCCGCAATTACAATACCTCCTCATCTGGGGGATTGTGGTCTATGCGGCAGCGATCAAGGTGTTCAAGTGGGAATAAGCTGATCTTGAAAAATCAAAGCCTTTTTTTACTGAACAGGCCAAGGTTTCTTTGCATCCCTTCCCATTTGGTCCTTTTGATGGGAGAGTCTTTGAACAATTTGTTGAAGGATGATTTATCGAGCGATAACCAGTCTTTGATGGAAAATGCAAGGACCTCATCCCGCGGCTCTAATTCAGCATGTTGATTGGGTTTGCTGAACCTGTTCCATGGGCAAACATCCTGACAAATATCACAGCCAAACACCCAGTCATTGGCTTTTTGTTGCAGCTCCTCAGGAAGGTTGGCCGCTTTCAGTTCAATGGTAAAATAGGAGATGCATTGCGCCGCATTCAATGTTTTGTTGGGCAGGATGGCGGCTGTGGGGCATGCGTCAATGCATTTTGTACAGGAACCGCAGTAGTCCTGTGGGTAGGGAAGATCTGGTGCCAATACCAAGTCCGTGATCAGGGTTGCAAGGAAAAAAAACGACCCTTTTTTCTTGTTGATCAGGTTTCCATTTTTACCAATCCATCCCAATCCACTTTGCATCGCCCAGCTTCTTTCCAGGACAGGTGCAGAATCCACAAATCCACGGCCTTCAACCTGACCAAGCTTTTCCCTGATACGGAAGAGAAACTCATGCAGTTTCTCGCGGATCACCAAATGATAATCTTTGCCGTATGCGTATTTGGCAATTTTGGGTAGTCCCTCGGCCTGTTGTTGTTCAGGAAAATAATTGAAGACCAGGGTGATGACAGATTGCGCACCAGGAACCAGTTTGGTGGGATCAGTCCTCAGTTCAAAATGGTTTTCCATGTACTTCATTTCACCATGCAACCCCTTGTTGAGCCAGTTTTCCAACCGGCGGGCATCTTCATCAAGGCGCATGGCTTTGGCAATACCACAATCATCAAATCCCATTGCAGCGGCAATGCTTTTGATGATGTCGGCACTTTCCTTGGGTGAAATCATGGAGGAGATCCTTATTGGTCCATCGCTGAATCAGCGGCTTCTTTGATCTGAATCGAAAGTTCTTTTTTCTGGCCTGTGATCAGTTCTTTTGAAAATACGATTCCAACATAGTTTCTTTTGGTATCGATCCATGGCCAGGTTCCCAGTAGACCTGGGCATGAAAATACAAATCCTTTTTCTGCATCATCCCTTTCCTGCACCCAGCTTCCCAATGCGTATTTGAATCCCGTTGCCAATGCTGGTGTGTAACGCACCCTGAGTTCTGGAAACTGGATGGTCAGCATCTCCTGAACAGCTTTTTCACTAAGGATGCGCTTGTTGTTGAAAGTGCCTTTGTTGAGCAGCATTTGCATAAAGTTGAGGTAGTCAAATGCAGAGCAGACAGCACCTCCGGAAGGGTTGGGAGCATTCCCATTTTCATTGTAGAAAGTAGCGGTACGCATGCCCATGGGGCGAAACAGTTTTTCGGTGATTACCCTGTCAAATGTTTTCTTGGTGACCACTTCAATCACCCTTCCAGCGATATTGATGCCAACTCCACCGTAGGCAAATGCCTCACCGGGGTTGTCCACGATGAGTTTTTTTGTCGCATAATTGTTCACTTCTTCTTCCAGGCTGGAGAATTTGGTTTTTTGTGCAATCTTCATGATGCCCGCAGGCTCAGTATCCAGCCCCGTTGTATGGGAAAGACAATGTCTGAGGGTGATGTATCCCTTCATGTATTTGGCAAATACGGGAATGTATTTGGTGACAGGTTCGTCAAGGCTGATTTTTCCTTCATCCACCAAAATCATGACCATGGCGGTGGTGAGCCATTTGCTTGAACTGGCAATGGGGCCAGGTGTTTTGAGCTTGAACTCTTCTGATTCCTTTAGGAAAATGTTTTTTCCTGCTTTTTGAACAACCACCACATACTCCTTGCCCAGGATCTTCTCATTCCGTTTTATTATTGCATTCAATCCGCTCAAGTCTGTTTGGCCCTGGCCGGACTGCAAGAATAGCAGGAAAATCAGTGCCAGACTGCATTTGCGACATGTTTTGTTGAAAAAGGCTGTCATAATTACCTGTTTTTATATGTGGTGAATGATTTGACGTTAACATAAAAATCCTAGATCATGAATTTAAACAACTTTACCATACAAGCATCGGAAGTAGTGCAATCTGCACAACAGGCTGCTTTCAATGCTGGCAATCCAAATATTGAGACCGATCATCTGCTTCAAGGTTTATTGGAGCAGAAAAACTCACCTGTTGAATACCTGCTCAAAAAGAACAATGTCTCCATTCAGGTCCTCCATACAAAGTTAAAGGAAGCATTGGCAAAATTGCCCAAATCTCCAAATGAGCCAGGGCAAGCATTGAGCAGAGAAGCCAACAATGCTTTGTTGCGTGCAGGATCGCTCCTGGGAAAGTTTGGAGATGAGTTTGTGACGCCTGAACACCTGATGCTGGCCTTGCTGACCGGAACTGATCCTGTTGCCAAAATGCTGAAGGAAGCAGGCCTTACAGAATCAGGTTTGATGCAAGCCATCAAGGAACTCAGGAAAGGTGAAAAAGTAAAAAGCCAGACCCAGGAAACGCAATACAATGCACTGAACAAATATGCCAAGAACCTGATTGAGATGGCCCGTCAGGGCAAGCTGGATCCCGTGATTGGAAGGGATGAAGAAATCAGAAGAACACTCCACATCCTCACCAGGCGTTCAAAAAACAATCCCATTCTGGTGGGTGAGCCGGGTGTTGGAAAGACGGCCATTGCAGAAGGATTGGCCATGAGGATTGTCAATGGCGATGTGCCGGATAACCTTAAAAACAAATTGATCTATGCACTCGACATGGGTCAGTTGATTGCAGGGGCGAAATACAAGGGAGAATTTGAGGAAAGGCTGAAAGGTGTTGTAAAGGAAGTGGCCAACAGCGATGGAGAGATCCTGTTGTTCATCGATGAAATCCATACACTTGTTGGTGCCGGTGGGGGCGATGGTGCCATGGATGCGGCAAATATTCTCAAACCAGCACTTGCCAGGGGAGAACTCAGGGCCATAGGTGCTACCACCCTCAATGAATACCAGAAGTATTTTGAGAAAGACAAGGCCTTGGAAAGAAGGTTCCAGAAAGTGATGATTGAGGAGCCCAGTGTTGAGGACGCTGTTTCCATTTTGCGAGGCTTAAAGGATAGGTATGAAACCCACCACCATGTCCGCATCAAGGACGAAGCGATCATTGCTGCAGTAGAACTGTCCAACAGGTACATTACAGACCGTTTCCTGCCAGACAAGGCCATTGACCTGATCGATGAAAGTGCGGCCAAGCTGAGGCTTGAAATGAATTCAATGCCAGAGGAACTGGACAAGTTGGAACGTCAGATCAGACAGCTTGAAATTGAAAGAGAAGCCATCAAAAGAGAGGATGATGAAGTCAAGATGAAAGAGCTCAATACCGAGCTGGCCAATCTTGCTGTTGAAAGGGATACACTCAAGGCGAAATGGAAGGAAGAAAAAGAACTGGTGGAAAAAGTACAGACTGCGAAAGCTGAAATTGAAAGACTTAAGCTTCAGGCGGAAAAAGCTGAGCGTGAGGGAGATTATGGAACAGTGGCTGAGATCCGCTATGGGAAAGTGAAGCAGAAGGAAGAAGAGATTGTTGAACTCAGCGAGGAGCTGGCCAAAACCGGAGAAAAAAGGTTGTTGAAAGAAGAGGTTGATGCCGAAGACATCGCTCAAAATGTTGCGAAAGCAACCGGTATACCTGTGGCAAAAATGATGCAAGGCGATCGTGAGAAACTATTGCAGTTGGAAGAGCATTTGCATGAACGGGTGGTGGGTCAGGAAGAAGCCATCACCGCTGTTGCAGATGCTATCAGGAGAAGCAGGGCAGGCTTGCAGGATCCACGCAGACCCATTGGTTCATTCATCTTCCTGGGAACAACAGGAGTGGGCAAAACAGAACTTGCCAAAACCCTCGCGGAATACCTGTTTGACGATGAGAGCATGATGACCCGCATTGACATGAGTGAGTACCAAGAAAAACATACCGTATCCAGGTTGGTGGGAGCCCCTCCGGGTTATGTTGGATATGATGAGGGCGGTCAGTTGACGGAGTCTGTAAGGAGAAAACCGTACAGTGTTGTGCTCTTGGATGAAATTGAGAAAGCACATCCTGATGTTTGGAATGTCCTTTTACAAGTGTTGGATGATGGAAGATTGACAGACAACAAAGGACGTGTGGTCAATTTTAAGAACACCATCATCATCATGACCAGCAATATAGGCAGTCATCTTATCCAGGATGCCTACGACAAGGCTGTTCCTGACGAAATGGATAAGGCAGCAGATCGTGCAAGGATTGAGGTGATGAATTTACTCCGTCAAACCATCCGACCTGAATTTTTGAACAGGGTAGATGAGATCATCATGTTCCAGCCATTGAACAGAAAAGAGGTAAGGAAGATCATCGAGATACAGTTGAAAGGCCTCCAGCATTTGGTCAAGGATACGGGGATTGAACTGCATTTCACCCCTTATGCACTTGATTTCCTTGCCGAAAATGGCTACGATCCGCAATTTGGTGCTAGGCCATTGAAGCGTTTGATTCAAAAAGAGATTGTCAACCAATTGTCCAAGAGGATACTAGCGGGAGATATAGACAAATCAAAACCTGTCTTTGTGGATGTATTTGATGGCGTCGTTGTATTCAGGAACGAAAAAGCCCAGCAAGTTTTTTGAAAATAAAAAGCAATCTGAAAAAGGGGTTCAATGATTTATTGAGCCCTTTTTTCAATTTTAATTCCACCCGCCGGTCTTGGCGCCGCTGGAGGGGCCTGAGGCCTGGGCTTATTCCCATTGGGTTTTGGCATGTCTTTTTTGTGCCCCCTGTTTCTGGAGGATGAAACCTCGTAAGCAGGGCCCTTGCCCAATGCTGCAGGCAGTTCAACCTTGTCCACGATTTTTCCAATCAGCTTTTCAATGCGTTGGAATTTATGTTGATCTTCATTGTTTACAAATGTGATGGCTGCCCCTTTTGTCTCTGCTCTTGCCGTTCTTCCAATGCGGTGCACATAGTCTTCACCATCTGAGGGCACATCGTAGTTGATCACCAACTCAATGTTGTCAATATGGATGCCACGGCTAAGGATATCTGTTGCAATCAAGATTGGAAGCCTCTTGGAAGAAAACTCCAGCAATACATCCTCACGCTGGCTTTGGTCCAGATCAGACTGAATGTCTTTGGCATTGTATTTCATCCGCTGCAACTGTGCCGCCAACTGTTTGACCGTTTGTTTTTTCGAACAAAAAATCAATACTGATTTGTATTCTTTTTCAGCAAGGATGTGTTGGATGATGGGAATCTTCTGTGTATCGTACACGATATAGGCCTGCTGCTTGATGGTTTCAGGCGGCTTGGACAAGGCAACACTGACCTCCACTGGCTCATGCAGGATGGATTTGGCCAATTGCAGGATCCTGGGGGGCATGGTGGCAGAAAACATCAGGGTCTGCCTTTTGACAGGCAAGAATGATATAATTTTCATGATATCATCATGAAATCCCATGTCAAGCATGCGGTCTGCTTCATCAAGAATCAGGTATTTGAGCTCCTTCATTTTTACATATCCCATGTTGAGGTGGGATATGAGTTTTCCTGGTGTGGCAACCACAATGTCAACTCCTGTTGAAAGGGCTTGTTTTTCCCTTACAAAACTTCCTCCATCTCCACCACCATAGATGGCGATGGAACTGATTGAAGAAAAATAAGTCAATCCATCAAGGTGGCTGCTGATCTGAATCGCCAACTCCCTTGTAGGTACCATGATGAGTGCATGAACCTCACTGTCGGTATGTTCTTCAGACATGAGCTTGTGCAAAATGGGCAAAAGAAATGCTGCTGTTTTGCCAGTGCCTGTTTGTGCAGATGCGATGATGTCTTTTCCATCCATGATGACCGGAATGGCTTTTTCCTGTATAAGGGTGGCTTTTTTATAGCCACTGGATGCAATGCTTTCTGCAAGGGATTCGTGAAAATTAAAAGAAGAAAAGTCCAATCTGCGCTGATTTGTTGTTCCTACAAAGGTAGGCTAATTCACAGCTATGACAATTATTAAGAAGCCCGTTGCATATTCTTTGCTAATTTTATACCACAATACATTCCCATGAAATCACCTTGTAGTGCTCAAATATTGTTCAGCTTCAGCCTTTTCATCCTGATTTCCGGCTGTGGAAATGCCCAGTCAGATCCATCTGCCCAGACAATGGTAAAGAAGAACGAAGCGAAGGTTATGAAGCCCGATCCCAAGCCAGTGCTTGATTCTATCGCATTCAAAAAGAAAATGATTGCCATGGCCAATGGCGATAGTTCAGCAAGGTGGAGATTCAAGGAGCATTATCCAAAGCCTGGTGCTATTCTTCCGATGAGCCGCATCATTGCGTATTACGGCAATTTATATTCCACCCGTATGGGTATTCTTGGAGAGCTTCCCAAACCACAGATGTTTGCGAAGTTAAAGGGTGAGGTGGCGGCCTGGGAAAAAGCAGATCCAACAACACCTGTAGTTCCGGCCCTGCATTATATCGTGGCTACTGCTCAAAACGATCCGGGGGTTTCAGGAAAGTACAGGCTCAGGATGCCCAATGCCCAGATAGACAAGGTGATGGCCATGGCGGAAGAAATCAATGCCATCGTTTTTTTAGATATCCAGGTGGGCCTGAGTAGCCTGAGGGAAGAAATCCCCGTCTTGGAAAAATATTTGAAACATCCTCGTGTACACCTTGGCATCGATCCTGAGTTTTCGATGAAAGGTGGTCAAAAACCAGGTTCAGTCATCGGAAGTTTTGATGCTGCCGATATCAACTATGCCAGCCAGTACCTCGCTGATCTTGTATTGAAAAACAATCTTCCTCCTAAGGTATTGGTCATTCATCGTTTTACTCAAGGGATGATCAAAGACTACAAATCTATTCGCATCCAACCTGAAGTTCAATTGGTGGTAGATATGGATGGATGGGGTGCTCCCGCAAGAAAGATCAATACCTATAAGCAATTCGTATTCGCAGAGCCCTTGCAGTTTACAGGCTTCAAATTGTTTTACAAAAACGACCTCAAAGAGCCGCCACACCGCATGTTGACGCCAAAAGAACTGCTGGCATTGAAGCCTGCTCCAATGTATATCCAATACCAGTAAGCGTCATTATCAAGGAAGTTTGCTGATGATTACATATCCTGCCAGCATGAGCAGGAGCAGGGTAGTGATGAGTAAAATAATCCACAATGGAAATGAGATTGATTTCAATTTAACCTTCCTTCTTTTTCTGATTTTTTCCTGAATCATCCTGTTGAGCTGGTTGCTGATGAGTGCAGCTTCATGGCCATCTTTCAGCTGCTTCAGTCCTTCCATGGCGTCACCCATGAGTTCATCTTCTGTCAGCAATTCCTCCAATTCTCGCTTCTCTTCATCACCCAGGACATTGTTGAGGTATTCCAGCACAACTGAATTGTCTGGAACTGGCTTGTTTAGCGGGATTTGAGGTTTATTGGTTGACATGTTCCCTGATTTTTTTTTCGAGAATAATTCTCAGGTTTCTTTTTCCATTTTGGATATGGCTTTTTACCTGTTGGAATGAAAAGCCAGTTTTTGTTTCAATGTCATGATAGGATAATTTCTCCAGGTAAAACATTTGAACACAGGTCTTTTGTTCCTGACTAAGCTCGTTCAATGCTTCATTGAGGTGAAGGGATTGCTTTTCCATCAACAATTCCTTCATCTTCAGCTCCTGGTCAGTCAGCAAGTCGGCACTGGTTTCATCAGGCAGCTCATCTGTGGTCCCAGGTTTTGAGGACCTGCTTCGCAGTTGCATGAGACAATGGTTTTTGGCCACACTGTAGATCCAGCTTTTGAAAAATGGAATCTCATACTTGCCCACTTCGCCCAATGCCTTCTCAAATACATGCTGGGTGGCATCCTGCGCGTCTGTTGCATTGCGAAGGTATTTCATGCAAACACCAAACACCAGGAGGCTGTAGCGCTCAAACAACCATCCCAGCCACTTGTTGTCTGCATTTTTCCTAAAATGCTGCAACAGCTCGCTGTCAGTATAAGAATTATGGGAATCCATCAGATCTTCAATGTTGCCTTGGTATGGAGATGCAAAAATGAAGGGATTGCATATTATTTTTTTCCCGAGAAAAGAAGTTTAAGCGCAAGCAGGATCATCACTACGGCAAATACTTTTTTCACGGTGTCTTGCGGAAGGCTGAGTGAAAATTTACTTCCCAAATAGCTGCCTACTAAAAAACCAACCGCCAGTAGTCCTGCATATTTGAAATCTACATAACCCTTTTTGTAATAGTTGATGACACCCAGCACGCCCACTGGGAACAGCAACATGGCCAGGGAAATGCCCTGAGACTGGTGTTGGCTGAGCCCCAGCAGCAGCACCAGTGCTGGAACAATGATGACGCCGCCGCCAATGCCAACCATTCCACCCATAAAGCCAGCAGCCAGTCCGATCAGGACCAGGTATATGATTGTTTCCATTGTCGATTTTTTGGATTCCATTTTATTTGATCAGGGATGCGCCGAGGACAACCGCCAGGATGCCAAGGGTTATGGAAAGGATGATATACGTTAAGGCTGTCAGGTGCATGCCGGATTTGAACAGTTCAAGGTTTTCAAATGCAAAGGCTGAAAACGTGGTGAAGCCGCCACAAAAACCTGTTGCCAGCAATAGCTTGATATCGGATCCAGTAGTGGCGTTGCGGGCAGCAATGGCATAAACCAGGCCTATGACAAAGCAACCGATGATGTTGACTAGAAAAGTTCCCAATGGGAATTGGGTACTGTTTTTTGACTGGATCATCAAAGAGGTGATGTAACGCAAAGATCCACCAGCCGCACTTCCCACCAAGACGAACAATATGTTTTTAAGGTCAATCATTCAAGCGGAAGATTTCCAGAAAACGTATAGCTGAAATCAACTTTCCAGGTTTTCTCACTTCTGACAACCTTGAGGTCCATGGGTTTCATGGAATGGGAATTAGAGAAGCTGATGATGCTGATGCTGTCATTCTGGTTTTCAACTTTGTTGATGATGATGGAGGCCGATTTCAATTGGAGTTTTTCCTTTTGTGGCTGCTTTTTCATGTAGGTCTGGTACCTTCCGAATAGCTCGATATCCTCTGGGTCATTGAGCAGATAAAGGTTGGCTTTCTCATAGTTACCATCCAGCACCGCACGCACAAATTCACGGCCTGCGTCCAAAGGGTCCTCGGGCATTTTAAACCCCTCCGGTTCATTGCATGCAAATACCAATCCTGTAACGAGCAGGCAAAAAAACCATCTGGATAATAATCTAACCTGCATCATGTTGTTCATTTTCCTTGTCATATGCTTTAATGATGGCTTTGACCAGCCTGTGCCTGACGACATCTTCTTCGTCCAGTTCAATGTGGGCAATGCCATCAATGTTTTTCAGAATTCTTGTTGCCTTGATCAATCCACTTCTTTGGTTCTTTGGTAAGTCCACTTGAGAAAGGTCGCCGGTAATGATGGCCTTTGCATTCGCACCAATCCTTGTCAGGAACATTTTGATCTGAAGGTCTGTGGTGTTCTGTGCCTCATCCAGGATGATGAAGGCATGGTCCAGTGTCCTTCCCCTCATGTAGGCGAGTGGTGCGATTTCTATGACCCTGGTGCTCATGTAATAACCCAATTTGTCTGCTGGAATCATATCATCCAGGGCATCATACAGAGGCCTCAGGTAGGGATCAATTTTTTCCTTCAGGTCTCCAGGAAGAAATCCAAGGCTTTCTCCGGCCTCAACAGCTGGCCTGGTGAGGATGATCTTTTTGACCATCTTATTTTTCAGTGCCCTGACGGCCAGCGCTACTGCGGTATATGTTTTTCCAGTTCCTGCTGGGCCAATGGCAAAAATCACATCGTTCTTTTCTGCCAGGCTCACCATCTTTTTCTGGTTGAGGGTTCTAGCACGAACCGACTTTCCGTTCGGACCAAAGACCAATACATCGTGTGGGTTCTTTTCAACAAAATTGTCTACGACTTCCGCATCGTCTCCGCCCAAGATTTGTTCAAAATAATTATGGCTTACGTTGCCATTCCTTTCCAGGTATTGGACCAGCGTTTCAATTTTTTCCTTGGCCTGTGCAATCTGTTCCTGGGCCCCACTCAGCTTGATTTGTGTTCCCCGGCTGAGGATTTTTAAAAGCGGAAATCGTTTTTTCAGCAGGTCCAGTTTCCCGTTGTTGACACCAAAGAATTCGATGGGATTGATGGAGTCGAGGTTGATGATGGTTTCAGTCAAAGTGGCGGATTTTAGGTTTTTAGTTGATCGGTTCTCGTTCTATTCAAATTTAATTCTTTGCTGACGAATATCCTTCAACTTACTTATCAACACCTGTGGGAAAACAAACCATTCGCTAAAATTTAACGTAGATGGATCATCGTGGCATTGAAACCTGGCTATTGTATGGCCTTCAAGGCTGCGATGGTAGCCATGGGGTCATTGGCAGCGAAAACGGTGTTTCCTGCAACCAATACATCGGCGCCAGCCCGGACCAGTGCAGCAGCATTGTCCAATGTTACGCCACCATCAATTTCAATGAGTGTGTTGGCGCCTTTCTTGATGATGGACTCTTTCAGGCTCTCAACTTTTTTCAACATGGAATGAATGAATTTTTGTCCACCAAATCCAGGATTGACGGTCATGATGCAGACAAGGTCTGCGTCAGCCAAGACTTCATCAATCGTTGATATGGGAGTATGTGGATTGAGCGCTATGCCGGCTTTCATCCCCAGGTCTTTGATTTGTTGCAGGTTTCTGTGCAAGTGCCTGCATGCCTCTGCATGCACAGTCAGTACATCGGCACCGGCTGCTTTAAAAGCTTCGGCATATTTCTCGGGCTCCTCAATCATGAGGTGCACATCGCAAACCTTGGTGGTGGCTTTTCTGATGGCTGAAATCACCGGAATACCAAAGCTGATATTGGGCACAAACCGGCCATCCATGACATCAAGGTGAAGCCATTCTGCTGCAGATTGGTTCACCATTTCACATGCCTTGTCCAGATGAAGAAAATCAGCGGCAAGAAACGAAGGGGCTACGATAGGCATGGTATTATTTTTTTAAATTGTTGAGCGATGTGGTGGCACCTTCATGGTCTGGGGCAAGCCGAAGGGTCTCTTGATAGTAGGCCAAAGCTTTTTCAGTATCCTTTTTTTGCTCCAGGCAAAGCCCCAGCCAGTAGTATACATCAGGGTTTTTGCTGTCAAGATCCATGGCTTTGGACAATGCATCAATGGCCTTGTTGATCTCCCCTGAATGGTAAAGGGAAATGGCTTTTTCTATGTAGGCGTCGGTAAATGTGAAGTTGCTGATGATGGAAGAATCAAATGACCTGATGGCCTCTTTGTCATTCCCCGTATTGGCATAGAAGAGCCCCTTGATGTAGTGGCCTCTTGCAGCATCCAGGGCTTTTTCACTATGGGTCATCCTTGTGGCAATCAGGAGAGACTGTTCGCTTTTGATTGCTGCCAACAGGAATCCGAGCTGGTTTTCTACTTCCGGTTGATCCAGTTTCAGGCCGAGGGATTGGCTCAGCAGTTGAATGGATCTTGTCGTATCACCCAATTCCAGGGCACTATAGGCAATTTGGTTGATGAGCTCCACTGAGTCTGGATATTTCTCCAGCAGCAGTAAACTGGAATCCCTATCATTTTGAGTGGACAGGTTTTCATTGCTTTTTTTGCCGTCGCAAGACGTGTAAAAAAAGGTGGAAAGGCCCATCGCCAAAAAAAGAAACAGCATCCGCATCTCCAAAATTATGAAATCGTGCCGTTTTATTACAGTTTAATGATAAAACAACAGGGTGGAGTTGTTAAATTCGCAGCCATTCAAATCATCTGATCCATGGCAATCCTCAGAACAAGCTATTTTCTTTGTCTCGTAGTGTTATCTACCAGTTTCAACACTTTGTTCGCCCAAGACAGCCTGCAATATGCGGATGAGTCCCATTTCAAGAACATCCAACAGCTCACCTTTGGTGGAGACAATGCAGAGGCTTATTTCAGTTTTGACGGGAAATGGTTGGTTTTTCAGAAAACAAATCCCAAGGAAAATATTCCCTGCGATCAGATATACATTGGCAAACTGCCCACAAAGGCGGGTCAAAAATTCGAGCCCAAACTGGTCAGCCCAGGAAAGGGCAGGACCACCTGTGGCGCATTTTTGAAAGACAACAAACATGTCGTTTTTGCATCAACACATCTTGCAGATGCCAATTGCCCACCCGTACCTGACCGCAGCAAGTACGGCAACAAGTACATATGGCCACTCTATGCAGGCTATGATATTTTTGTTGCTGACCTCAATGGCAAGATTACAAAGCAATTGACCAATCATCCTGGTTACGATGCTGAGGCAACCATTTCTCCTGATGGGAAAACGATGCTTTTCACCTCCACCAGGGATGGGGATATTGATCTCTATACCATGGATTTGAAATCTGGTCTGGTCAAAAGAATCACCAATCAACTGGGATATGATGGTGGTGCTTGGTACAGCCCTGATGGTACCAAAATCATCTGGCGTGCTTCAAGGCCTACCAGTGCTGAAGAAGTGAAAGAGTACAAGGATTTGCTCAGTGAGAACCTTGTAGCGCCCACCAAAATGGAAGTATGGATTGCCAATGCTGATGGATCAAATCCAAAGCAGGTAAGCCAATTGGGCCAGGCCAATTGGGCCCCGGCATATATGCCAGACAGCAAGACCATCATTTTTGCTTCTAACCACGAATACAAAAGAGGATTTCCTTTCAACCTCTATACCATGAATGAAGATGGATCAGGTTTGAACAAGATCAGCCGTGACAAAGGGTTTGATGCCTTCCCGATGTTCAGCACCGATGGCAAGAAAATTGTTTTCTGCTCCAACCGGAACAATGGTGGAACAAGAGATACCAATATTTTCGTAGCTGATTGGGTTGACTAAACTACTGTACCGTACTGACACCATTTAGGCGGCGAATAAAGTAAATCCGCTTGTTCTCGTAATAGTCAGGAGTGGCAGACATGGGTGCCCATTTCACCGGTCTGAAATCGAAATCATTCAGCACCTTGAATGGTTTTACTTCTGGTCCCTCTGTTTTTATCTGGCCATAAGTATACAAGATATTGGCGAAGTAAAACGTCAGTTCAAATCCTTTGATCAATGATACTGAGGGTTTTACGCCAGTAATAGATTTTGTTTTCTCGTCAACCTGCGCGGCCCATTGATGACCCGAGGGAATATTGAACGATGTTGTAAAATAAATGGGGATTCCAGCATAGTTTTTCCCCTGGATTTCTTTCATTCCATCCCAACCCGGCATGCCAATCACCTGAATGATGCCTTTTTTGGGGTAGGCCGATATGGCTCTGGCAAACTGGAGGGCAAAATTATCATCCAGGCTTCCAGCCACCAGCACGTTGGTTTTAGTGGTATCCAGGAATGGAACCAGGTCTTCCATCTTGAATTCGGGGTTCAATACAGCCGTTTTGAATTTGTTCCTATAGACGGAACCCGCATTGAGTTCCCTGAATTGGCTTTCAATTTTATCATCCGCCGTTCCGGTTCTTTTGAACCAGATCACATTGGCATCAGGCCATTTTTTAAACAGCTGGTTGTGGATCACCTGAAGATGGGAGTTTATTTTAGGATTGGCAATGAATACCATTGGGCTTTCCCTGATGCCACCGTCATTGGGATAGGTGGCGCTGACCATGGGTATGTTTTTTTCTTTGGCGATCTGTGCCAGTTCCAGGTAATCGCTCCCGCTTGCTTGAGCGATGATGATATCCAGCGAATCTATTTTCTTGTTTTGGAGCAAGTATGAAATCGAGCCTGTCTTGCTTTGGATGTCAAACACTTCCATGCTGACTTTTGGAACCAAGTGGTTGATGGAGTCAATCGCCATCACGGCCCCTTCATAGAATTCCAGGCCACTGATGGCCATGCGCGGAAAACTGTTTTGTAGTTTATACTGGCCTGATTGATCGAAGGCCGAGTCAAGGTAGAGGGATGTAAAAAGTCCAACCCTGATGTTTTTCTTTCCCTGGCCGTTGGCCAAAGCCATGCCCAATAAGGCAAAGAACAGCAGAGAGGTCTTTTTCATTAGGCTAAATTAAAGCTTTATTCCCATTCGATGGTTGCTGGTGGCTTGCTGGAAATATCGTAAACGACCCGGTTGATGCCCCTGACCCTGTTGATGATTTCATTGGAAACCTCACCAAGGAATTCGTAGGGGAGATGTGCCCAGTCTGCCGTCATGCCGTCTACCGAAGTCACTGCCCTGAGGGCAACCGTAAATTCATACGTTCTCTCATCGCCCATTACGCCGACAGACTTGACGGGAAGCAGGATGGCGCCGGCTTGCCAAACCTTGTTGTATAGATCGTGTTTCTTGAGTGATTCAATATAGATATTGTCTGCTTCCTGTAGCAACCGTACTTTTTCTTCGGTGATTTCACCCAGGATGCGGATGGCCAATCCAGGACCTGGAAAAGGATGCCTGAAAAGGAGATCATGCGGAATGCCCAACTCTAATCCTACTTTTCTGACCTCATCCTTGAAGAGGTAGCGCAAAGGCTCTACCAGATTGAGTTTCATGGTTTCTGGCAATCCACCTACATTGTGGTGAGACTTGATCGTTACCGAAGGGCCATGCACCGATACGCTTTCGATGACATCTGGGTAGATGGTGCCCTGTCCCAGAAAAGAAATATCTGTCAATGATTGGGCCTCCTGGTCAAAGATTTCAATAAAGGTTCTGCCGATGGCTTTCCTTTTTTCTTCGGGATTGCTCAGGCCGTTCAATGCACCATAAAATTCACGCTTTGCATCAACCCCTTTTACATTGAGATCCAGGACTTCATATGTTTTGAGTACTGCTTCAAATTCATCTTTTCTCAACACACCATTGTCAACAAAAATCCCAAACAAGTTTTTGCCAATGGCCCTGTGGATAAGGGTTGCAGCAACAGTTGAGTCAACGCCACCACTGAGTGCCATCACCACTTTTTTGTCGCCGATTTGTTTTTTCAACGCCTCGACAGTGTCCGTGATAAAATGCGCGGGTGTCCAGTCTCCACTGCATCCACAAACGGTGTATAGGAAATTCTGGATGATTTTTTTTCCATATTCTGAATGGTAAACTTCAGGGTGAAACTGAAGACCAAAAATTTCATTGCAGCCAGGCTCGTCAACCTTGAAAGCAGCAATGGGGATGGAATTTGTTGTCGCCAGTAAGGTAGCGTTATGAGGAAGTTCCAAAATTGAATCGCCATGGCTCATCCAAACCTGTGAGGTTTCAGGAACCGAAGCCAGCAAAACATTTTCAATATTGGTTTGAAGGATAGCCCTTCCGTATTCTCTTTTCTCAGAACGCTCAACCCGGCCACCGAAAGATTTTGCTGTCAGCTGTGCTCCGTAGCAAATGCCCAGCACATTGCGCTGTGCAGCAATAGCCTTGATATCCACCTCTGGAGCATTGGGGTCATTTACAGAAAAAGGTGATCCGGAAAGGATTACCCCCTTAAGGTCTGGACCGTATTCGATGTTTTTATGATAAGGGACAATTTCACAATATACATTGGCTTCCCTCACAGCACGGGCGATCAATTGGGTGTACTGGGAGCCAAAATCGAGGATGAGAATTTTTTCTGTCATAGATGAGTGCGAAGGTAAAGATTTAGCGGAACTGGAGGGTAGGGTAAATGAAAAAAGAACATCCGGGGGGATGTTCTTTTCAAAAATATTTGCGGAGCCTGATTAAGCTGCTTTCTTGCTGGAAACAGCCTTGGTCAACTTGCTCTTCAGGTTTGCTGCCTTGTTTTTGTGGATTACACCCTTCTTTGCAAGTTTATCGATTTTGCTCAATACACTTGGGAGTGATTCTGCTGCTGCAGCTGCATCAGTAGTTGCGCGAAGATCACGCATCATGTTACGGGTGGTTTTACCCTGGTAACGATTTTTTTCTCTGCGCTTAGCTACCTGACGTACATCCTTTTTGGTTGCCTTATGATTTGCCATCTTTGTATTTTCTTTTAAACGGGATGCAAATGTAACACTATTCCCGATATCTTCCAAAATTAAGCCTTTTTTAAAAGAAATTCATTGATTTATACTTGAAGATTCCTGTTATTTTTTCAGTTCAAATGAACGATATTTGCGCACAGTTTTGTCATTCAACCTTTTAGCGTCTTCCCATGAAGGATTTTTCTTATGTAACATCATCGCATCCGTCCTATATTGAACAGCTTTATCAGGACTTTTCCCGTTCACCAGAAAGCATCGATCCGGACCTGCGCAAATTCTTTGAAGGGTTTGATTTTGCCGTAACACAGCTGCAGGGAAAACCTGCAACTTCCGCTGTTGCAGCCGCAGGTGACATTGATTGGAGAAAAGAATTGGGCGTATACCGCCTGATCTTGGGGTACAGGAACAAAGGTCACTTGATCTCCAAGACAAACCCCATCCGTGAGCGAAAAGACAGGGGCGCAAACCTTGATCTTGGATTTTTCGGACTGTCCGAATCAGACCTGGATGCTACCTTTTATGCCGGAAACCTCATTGGCCTGGGTACCGTTACACTTAGAGAGATCCAATCCCATCTGATAAAATGCTATGCCAACCATGTTGGTATAGAGTTCAAATACATCAGCAGCCAGGAAAAAATCAATTTCCTGACCGATGAAATGGAAACCAAGTTTCCCAAGTCCTTGTCATTGGACAAGAAAACCAGGATTCTTGAGAAGCTCAATCAGGGCGTAATTTTTGAAAAATTTCTCCATACCAAATACATTGGACAGAAGCGTTTTTCACTCGAGGGTGGAGAAACAACCATTGCTGCACTGGATGCCATGATCAATATTGCCAGTGAACTAGGAGTTCAGGAAGTGGTGATCGGCATGGCCCACAGGGGCAGGCTTAACGTGTTGGCCAATATCATGGGCAAGACCTATGAGCACATCTTCAGCGAATTTGAAGGCAAGTCCAAGCCAGACCAAACCATGGGAAGCGGTGATGTTAAATACCATCTTGGCTACGGTAGTGATGTGGTTACTCCTTCAGGAAAGTCAATTTCGCTGAAACTGATGCCCAACCCCTCACACCTTGAGGCGGTTGATCCGGTGGTGCTTGGTTTTTCAAGGGCCAAGGCCGATGCCATGTATGCCAGCCAATACGATTCTATTTTACCAGTACTGATCCATGGTGATGCCTCCATCGCCGGTCAGGGTATTGTATATGAAATCCTTCAGATGTCAGGTTTGGATGGGTATTCCACAGGTGGAACCATCCATTTTGTCATCAACAACCAGATCGGATTCACCACTGATTTTGAGGATGCCAGGACTGCAGACTATTGTACTTCATTGGCAGCCATGGTACAGGCTCCTGTGATGCACGTGAACGGCGACGATCCGGAGGCTGTTGTTAAATGCATGGAAATTGCCACCCGTTATCGACAGCAGTTCAACAGCGATGTCTTCATTGACATGGTATGTTACAGAAAGCATGGGCACAATGAGGGTGATGATCCCAAATTCACCCAACCGCATCTTTATTCCATCATCGAGAAGCATCCCAATCCAAGGGAAAATTATGTTGCTCATTTGCAGAAGCATGAGAACCCGGAAATCCAATCCATGGCCAAAGACCTGGAGAAGAAGTTCTGGAGTGATTTGCAGGAGCGCTTGGATGAAGTGAAGCAACATCCTCTTCCATACCATTATCAGGCACCTGAACTGGTTTGGAAAACCATGAAAAAGGCTGTTGCCGAAGATTTTGACGCATCACCATCAACTGCTATTGATGATGCTCAGTTCAAATCCCTTTTTGAAGCCATCATGCTGATTCCTGAAGGTTTCAAGCCTTTGAAAAAGATTGAGAAGCTTT
>CAITQQ010000421.1 GCA_903894575.1 uncultured bacterium | reverse complement strand
CAAAGACTCCCCTGGAGGCCTGGAGTGAAGCCTTGGCCAGATCAACTTCGAGTTTTGTCTGTTGGGCAACAGGATGAAATTTTCTGATGATGTCCATCGTATTCTCCAAACTCAGGACCTTCTGTTGAGAAAATACATCATCTGCATGAGCAAACGTCAACAGGAAAATAAAAACAGATTTCAATATTGAATGCCTGATCATTTTATGTTCTTGGTCTTTTCTTTTCCTGTAGAGGGTTGATAGAATTCGGGAGGGAATCCATTGATCTGCCTCCAGAGCTCATACCAGATGCTGACATTTTTCAACAAGGCAAATCCTTGGACACCAGCTCCGAGCTTTAGAGAAGCCGGCCATTTTTTTTCTTTTTCTACCGGCACCACCAGCATCCTGAATTTTCCATTCTCACTCCTGTTGGTTTCAACAGCAATCACTTCACCAACGAAGGTTCCATAACTGGCTTCTGGCCATCCGGAAAAAACGATGGCAGGAAATCCATCAAACTGCAAGCGCACCTGTTGGCCTTTCTCCACCAATACAAGATCCATGGGTTCTACAAAGAGTTCTACTGCCTGGTCAATTTGATTGGGAACAATTTCAACAATCATCTCACCCTCTTTCACCATTTCATTGATGCCCGATTTTTTTGCTTTGATGATTTGCCCACTTTGCGGAGCAATCATCCAGCGTTGGCTTCCCCTGATGGCATAGTTGGCCAACTGGTTCTGGTTCTTAGCGACCTCACCATCGGTTGTAGCAACATCACTGCGGGCAGCAGCAATTTCACTCTTTGCCTTGAAAATCTTATCTGCCGCATCCTGCCTTACGGTGCTCATTTCAATGCGACAGATGGTGATGTCTTGCCTTGTGTTTTGCAGTTTTTG
Organism: uncultured bacterium; assembly: GCA_903894575.1. GTDB lineage: Bacteria > Bacteroidota > Bacteroidia > Chitinophagales > Chitinophagaceae > Pollutibacter. Next base: position 21,045 of record CAITQQ010000421.1, on the reverse strand, counting down.
CTGCTTCTCTGTAAGGATGGCCAAAGCCTTGTTGTATTGCCCGGTCCTTCGTTCAAATTCAGTCAATGCAATGATGCCTTCACCGAACATCTGTTTGGCCCGGTTCAATTGTTGAACGGCAATGCCATGGTCAATTTCAGCAGCCACCAGTTCAGCACTGTCACTGGTCACTTTTCTCCTGAGCTGTTCCAACTTGTTGTCCAATGAATTCAGCTTCAGGTTACGGGACATTTCCATGGCCTCTACCTGGCTGGCCGTTGCACTGATCTTTTCATTGTAAAACCCAATCTTCTGTTGCTTGGCTTGCAACTGCTCTTCTGTCCTCTGCACCAATTTCGGATCAAGGTAGTCGTCTTTCACATCCGCCAACTGCACGATGGTATCTCCTTTTTTGACAAAATCACCCTCTTTGACCCACCACTTGATGATGCGACCAGGAATGATGGTATTCATTTCTTGTGGACGCTGATCCTGGTAAAGTGTTGTGACGGTGCCACTGGTACTGATGTTTTGCGTCCAGGGCAAAAACATCAGGATGACAAGAAAAATCAGTGCTCCCCAAAACCAGTAGCGAACCTTGCTGATCTTGTTTGCACGGTATATTTTTTTAACGGAATGTGGATCGTATCCCGTTTGATGTAGAATTGTATCGGTAACATTTTTCATATCACTGTTGCTTTATCATTCCATTTTCCATGACCAAAACCTGATCACATTGTTCGGCAAACGCCTTGTTTCCTGTGACCACAATGACCGTTGTTTGTTTGAGGCTGTTCAGGTAGGAAGCAATTTTATCACAGTCCTCACCACCCGCCATTTCAAAGGGCTCGTCCAGGAGCAATAATTTTGGAGCGCCGGCAAAAGCCCTGAGCAGGAGTATTTTTTTGGCAACAATGCTGCTGAGCCCTTTTCCCGTCGGTTCGAGCAATTCATCAAAACCCTTTGGCATTGAAGCAATGAGTTTTTTCAATCCAACCACATCGGCAAGTTTCATGAGGTCTGCCACATCAATGCTGTTATCACCCATGGTGATGTTGTCCATCAAGGTGCCTTGGAAAATATCCTGTTCATGATAGAATACACCAATATGATGGCGGAAAGATTCCAAATCATAATTGCCAATGGGAACATCGTTGATCAGCAACGAACCCTGATGGGAATCAATCGACCCTGTCGCCAGCTCCATCAATACAGACTTGCCTGAACCTGCATTCCCCTGAATGCAAATTTTTTGACCAGGGGAAATATTGAAATCAATTTTCTCTAGGATGTTTTTATCTTTCTTGAATCCAAAAGAAAGATTTTCAGCACGTAATGAAATGCCATTGTCATTTTCGCTGAACATGAGTTTACCATTGGATTCCAATTGTTTGTCTGTAACCTTGCTCAGCTTCTCCAGACTGGTCAAGACATCATAGGCCTTGTCCAGGCTGAGGATGAGTTTTTCCACTGCTGCCAGTACCGTGATGATCACAATTTCAGCAGCAATGAATTGACCAAGATTGAGTTGCTGATCAATCAACAACAATGCTCCAACAAACAACATTACCGCAGTGATGAGCAGCTTGAAAATGATCAGGCTCCAATACTGGAGCTTCAACACATTGAAATGGTCTGTGCGCGCTTCCAGGTATCCTTCCAACAATTCATCTGTTCTCTTCAGGTGAAGGTTGTGCTTCCCTGAAACCTTGAAGCTCTTGAATGCCCTTGCCAATTCCTCAAGCCAGGCCACCACATTGTACTTGTAATTGCTTTCCCGCAGGGATGCTTCCAGCCCACGCTTTGCTGTCATGGAAAGACTCAGATAAAGCATCAGCAAGAGCATCAATCCAAGCACGATAAAGAGTGGATTATAAAAAGAGAGCAAGATGATACCAAACAAGACCTGGATCACGGCCAGGGGAATTTCAAGCAAGATTTTAGAAAGGCTTTTTTGCAAAGATACCACGTCGAAAAAACGGTTCACCAGCTCCGGCATATGGTAGCCCTCTGTTTCTGCCAGTTTCAGTCTTGGAATCTTGAAACTGAATTCAAAAGCATAGCGGGCAAATATCCTTTGCTGGATTTTTTCAACCACTTTCATTTGATTGACCTGAACGATTCCTGAAATCAAGACTCCTCCAACAACTAAAATGATGAGGATCCACATGGAGGGTGGCAGTTTACCCCTGCCTGCAGCAACTTGGGCAAAATTGATGATGGCCTGGATGCCAAGAGGAAGCGACAATTGAATGAGACCGCTGAGAATGGCATAAAAGTATATGGCGGATACTTCTTTTTTTTCAATCCTGATTACCTCGAAAAATCGCCTCATGGAGCGTGCGAGCGAAACATCCATATCAAAACCAGCCATAAAGTATATTTAGAACTACAACAGTTTGAATATGAATTCAATCATACCGAATTTTTCAACAAGACCCGGTAAGAAAAAGTTCAATTCGCCGGCAAAACTATGCCCTGTAGCGCAAGGAAGCAAAAAAGGAATGTTAAATTGAGTCAGGATATCGGAAATCGTAAGTCAATCAACCCATCCGGTTGCCCTTTTGAGCAGTTTTGTAAAAAAAATACTGTCAGATGCAATGAGTTCAGCACCTGACAGCACATAAAAGGATTCAAATCAATTGGCCTTTCTCAGGACAATCTTAGACCCAGCAGTTCTTTGTGGAGCCCTTTCTGATGAGAAGCTTCTTTGGGAGGACCGATCATCAAATTGGCTTCTTTGCGGAGCCCTGTCGGAAGAAGCGTATGACCTTCTGCTTGGCTGTTGAGGCCTTTGTGCAGGCCTTTGGGGCATGGCCCTGCGGAAATCAGTAGCCGAAACTTCCATCACATGCGGATGGTCACTGACCACTGGAATGGGGTTGCCAATCAGCTTTTGGATGTCGCGGAGGAATTCCCTTTCCTCATGATCGCAGAATGAAAAAGCAATTCCACTTGCGCCGGCCCTGCCTGTACGGCCAATCCTGTGCACATAGGTTTCAGGAACATTCGGCAGTTCATAATTGATCACATGGGTGAGGTTGTCTACATCAATTCCCCTTGCTGCAATATCGGTTGCAACAAGAACGCGTGTAGCGCCTGATTTGAAGTTGGACAAGGCCCTTTGCCTGGCATTCTGTGATTTATTGCCATGAATGGCTTCTGCAACAATACCGTATTTGTGAAGGTCTTTGACGATTTTATCAGACCCGTGCTTGGTCCTGGCAAAAACCAGTACCCGCTCAATGGATTGGTCTTCCAGCAGGTGAACAAGCAGTTTTTTCTTGTCGTCCTTTCCCACATAATACATGGACTGCTGAATGGTTTGAGCAGTTGATGAGACAGGCGTCACTTCAACCCTGACAGGACTGTCCAGAATGCTGTCCGCAAGGGAGGCAATCTCTTTAGGCATGGTGGCAGAGAAGAAAAAGGTCTGTCTTTTTGTGGGAAGCTTGGCAATCACTTTCTTGACATCATGGATGAATCCCATGTCAAGCATCCTGTCTGCCTCATCCAACACAAATATCTGGATGAAAGCCAAATTGATGAAGCCTTGTTGCATCAAATCCAGCAAACGACCAGGGGTGGCCACGAGGATATCGGTACCTTGGCGGAGGGCCGTGGTTTGTGGATGTTGCGATACGCCCCCAAAGATGACCAGGTGCTTGAGATCGAGGTGACGGCCATAGGCAGCAATGCTTTCGTCAATCTGGATGGCCAGTTCACGCGTTGGGGTAAGGATCAAGGCCTTGATGCTGTTGTATTGCTTGCCGCCGGCTTGTTTGGCCTGGTGGAGCTGTTGCAAAATGGGAATGGAAAACGCAGCGGTTTTACCTGTTCCTGTTTGGGCGCATCCCAACAAATCGCGGCCTGATAAAGCAACGGGGATTGATTTTTCTTGAATGGGTGTGGGTGTTGTGTACCCTTCTGTGTTGAGCGATCTCAAGATCGGCTCAATGAGGTTTAAGTCCTTGAATAACAAAATGTTTGATTTAAATGTGGACACCTGATCCTGTCAGATGTTATATAACCTGCCCTAAAATGACCTGATGAACTTTGACACGTAAGAATAACAGGGCTGTCGAGAGACTATATGAATAATGCAAAGGTATGAAAAAGGGGCGTGTAAACCAAAACCCATGATTGCTCATGGGTTTTGCGGGTGCTATAGATAGGTTAGCTTTAAAAACAGGTCGAACAATATTTATAAAAAAGTAATTTTGTTTGTTTAACAAAATTGAACAATTATGGTTAATTTGAAGTACAAAACGGTTAAGAAGTGGGTAAGGAAATAGGTTATAACCTATTTTAAATCCAACAAAACAAGCGAATAAATACGGCTAAATTAATACAAAAGATTAATTGTCAATATTTTATGAAATCTCTTTTTAATTACTGGCTTTTCTTCTTCATTTCTCTCTCATCAATCAAAGCACAAGTAAGTGATACTACTATCACAGTGAGAAATAATGATTTTCTTAAAAAAATCATCAATACTAAAGAATATGTTTATCTAACTATAGGGAATCCCAGCTGTATATTGCCCTTTGACAAAGGCATTTTCAGTGAAAAAGGTCAAATACTATATAAGACACCCAAGCATTTATACATACGGTTAGATGGAACAGGATTTTTATTTAAAATGATAAACTACAATGATAGCACAGTAGCATTTAACCGTATTGACCAAACTGTCAACTTCAACTACAATATGGCAGCATACTCATTTTCAAACGGCGAGGACTTATACAATTATGGGGGTTATGGATTTTGGAAGAACAATGGAACAATAAGGAAGTATAATTTCAATACCAAAGAATGGATGGCTGAGCCTAGCGACAAGGAAATCATCAATCAATTCTTTCCAGTCAATAATGCATGGTTTGATCCTATAGAAAAGAAGTTACATATCCCTTTTAAATCCATTGTCAACGACGGACTAAAAGATGATGAACCCCGTAGGGGAAAAGTCAATGACAATTCATTTGTTCTTGATCTAAAAACAATGACATGGAAGAATAATGGAAATGCACATGCAAAAGTGATTGAAATTCTACGCAACAGTGAGATGGCTATTTCTACCAGACGGGGTTTAATGGTGTTGTTCCGTGAACAACTTCACCTGATCGATTTTAAATTAAATAAAGTTTTTCAGCTCGATGACAACACAACTGCTCAAAATGTATTTAAGCTGGATAAAGGTCAGCTACTTTATCATCAAGGAAAATCATTGCATTTTTACAATCCCAGAACAAAAATTACAGATTCTTTACCCATAGATCTCTCAAAATTTATTGCACTTCCATACCCAGTTATCGAAACAACCTGCTCTTACCTAACCATAACGCTTATCGCAGCTTTTTTCATCTTTCTATTCATTCTGTATATCAGAAAAATGAAGATGAAAAAAATATCTAAAAAAAGAACTGAATCTGCCAAGCTTGATTTTAAAATTAATTTTAGTGAAACAGAAATTTCGCTGATGAATATGCTTGTTGCCAAAAGTAAAATAAATCTAACAGCAACCATCGATGAAATAAACTATACACTAGGAGTAAAAGACAAGAATATTGGAATGCAAAAAAAGATACGCAGTGATGTATTTAATAATATCAATGAAAAGTATAGAATTTTTTCTCACTCAGATAATTCCTTGATCAAATCAATCAGGAGTTCATCAGATAAGCGAAATTTCGAATACATGATTGATGAAGCAATGATTGAATCAATCACTGATCTTCTAGATTCCAAGATTCAAAAAAAATAAGTTCAGCATTGAAACCTATGGCATCAGCCAGGTGGCACTGGATACGCTTCCATTCATATAAGTAAAACCAGCCCTTCGATTGCCTTTGCTATGGGTATAATACCACTCCATCCAATCGATGCATGTTTCCACAACAATGAAATGTTGAAAACCCACTTCACTTTCTTCCATGGTATAATCAAATGCAGTCAATGCATCGTTGAGTCCGGTAGAAGGTTGTTCAAGTGATGTTGAGGGTGGCTGGTCTGTCATGTAATACCTTCTGCTGTGGTGGCCGGTTTTGCTCCATTGTTCGGCACACAGATCATCTAGGTGATGAACAATTGTTTTACCGCTGAGCCGGATTTGAGACCTCAATGACTGGTCGTATACCAACCAACTGAGGTGCCCATTTCTTTCAATGTCCTCCATTTTCTTGCTCCTGTTATCGGTATGCAAATAAATTTTCCGTGTATCGGCATCCACCCTTCTCAGCACGACTGTCCGCATGAAGGCAAGATTGTCTTTTGCAGTAGAAATGACCGCCTGGTGCAGGGCACTCTTTCTGTTGGTGGCACCTTCCACCAGCATTTTCCAACAAAGGTTTTCTACAAATGCGAGGTCAATGATTTCTTCGGGCTCAATGGGTAACAACAAAGCTGTTGATTTAATTTATTACTTAACTGTTTCTGGCATCTGAACGGCGATCATTTTTCCGGAAGCCTTTTGAACAATCATGGCAGCTTCTTTGATGTCTCCAGCAGTCAATCCATTGAAGTATTTTTCAGCATTCAGGATGCGATCTGCAGTGGCTTCACCCCTGTTGATGGATTGCAATACAGAGAGCCAGTATTCATTGGTCTTTGCATCTACCTTGTATTTTTCCAACCAGGCTTTTTTAACCTTGTCTACATAGGACTGGGCCACGCCTGATTCCGCCATCTTCTTCAATTCCAGGTTGAAGGCTGCAATGAGCGTATCTACTTTAGCCGGACCACAAGGCAACTGCAATACAAACTGGAACCTGCCTGTGGGGATTTTGTTGTATTCAATGCTCGCAGCTCCACCATAGATTCCCTGGATCTTTTCGCGCATCTCTTCTGTGATGATGATGTTCATGGCATCGCCCAATCCGCTGAACTTCAGGGCAGTCGACTCGGAATAGGGAATCTCGCCATGTAAAATGCCAATGATCAGGCTCTTGTCTTCCTTGCCTTTTTTGAACCTGAATTCATTTGTTCCGGTGAACAGTTTCACCTTGTTGTCTGTAAAAGTTGATTTTCCTGTTGCAGGCAATCCTGCCACATATTTTTCAAGCAGCGAAATCATTTCCTTTTCATCAAAACTGCCAACAATGCTGATGTGCATACCGCCGACATCACCAAGTCGTTCCTTGTAAATGGCCAAAGAACGATCAAGGTCAATCTTGTCAAAGTTTTCAATTTTCGGAACTGCAGTTGGCGCCAGGGGATTGTTGCTGTACAATACTTTTGTCAATGTGTCGATGAATGCCACCTGTGGGTTGGCCCCCAGCATGGCTACCTGGGCCTTTCCGCGCTGGATGACGGATTTATACAGTGTACTGTCTTTCCGTGGTTCCTTTACATACAGGTTGAGCAATTGAAACATGGTTTCAATGTCTTTTTTGCTGCTGCTTCCTGAAAATCCTGCGCTGTAATTGGAGATGGATGGCCTTAGCATGGCCACTTTACCGGCAAGTGCCTTTCCAAGATCAGTTGGATTGAAATTGCCAACGCCCATGCTGGCAACCATGGTTACGGCATTTTCTGCACTGTACTTGTCTTTCAAAGAATAGTTGGACAATCCACCATACCTGCTGGCAGAAAACAAGATCTGATCGTTTTTGAATTCAGTGACCTTGAGCGAAACTTTTACACCGTTGGAGAGCATGAGTTCGGTTGTGCCGAGTGCAAGGTTTTTCTTTGAAGTCATTATTTTTCCTGCTTTGGGCATTGTTGAGAGCAGTGCAGTGGCAATGACTTTTTCCTCGTATGGTTTGATGGATCCGTCGGCTTCCTTTGCATCCAGCATGGCAACAATGGTTGCAGTGTTGGGAAGCTTGGAACCGGCTTCCGGCCCCATCACATAGGTAAACCTGTTTTTCTCGTTCTTGAACAATTCAGTAATGGCATTGACCTCTGACAGTTTGATGGTAGGAAGCAGTTTTTTAATCATCTCAAATTCAGCATCAATGCCTGGAACAGCTTCATTGTCTGTGAAATTCCTGATGTATTCATCTGCGAACTGTGCAGATTCGGTTTTAGTGCGGTTGTTCCAGCTGCGCTCATAAGAGCTGATGATATTCTTTTTGGTGCGTTCGAGTTCCGGCTCGGTAAACCCATAGCGCTTGACCCTTTCAATTTCGGTAAGTGCAGCATCAATACCCTTTTGAACATCATTTGAACCTGTACCTCCCTGTATGCTGAACGATTGATAGTTTTTTGCATATCCCCCAAAACCAGCGAATGCATATGCAAAGGGTGGATTTTCTTTTTGGGTCAATTCATTGAGGCGGTTGCCCAAGATGGAGGTATAGAGGCTGTTCAACAATTCTTTTCTGTATTCAGCAACCGTCTCTGCCTTTTTGTAAGGAAGCGCAGGGTAATTGATGGAAAACTCATAACCGGTAGCTTCCTTGTCTGTAACAACCATGGCCTTGTTTTCCTTGTATGCAGGAACTGAGGCATAATCCCTTTTTCGCCCTGCAGTTGGTTTCAATCCTGCAAAATGCTTGTTGATGTACTTCATGGCGGCTTCCTTGGATATATCGCCTACTACCACAACAGCCATCAGGTCTGGCCTGTACCACTCCTGGTAAAATCGCCTGATGGCAGTGGGATCAAAGGTTTTGATGATGCTGTCGATTCCTATGGGAAGGCGTTGTCCATATTTGGATCCCTTGAAATACTCAGGGTAAACTTTTTTGAACATGCGTTCCTCTCCGCTTTTTCCAAGCCTGCTCTCTTCCAGGATAATCGCCCGTTCGCTGTTGATGTCTTCATCGAAGTAGGTTACCTGGTGTGCCCAGTCTTCCAATATCTGAAAACCTTTGTCAAGGTTTGAGGGCTGATCGGTTGGAATGGGAAGGATATAAACGGTTTCATCAAAGCTGGTGTAGGCATTCAGGTCATTACCAAACTCGACACCTATGCTTTGCAGGTAAGAAACAATATCATTTTTCTTGAAATTCTTGGTGCCATTGAATGCCATGTGCTCGGCCATGTGCGCCAAACCCTGTTGATCATCATCCTCCATGATGGAACCCGTCTTGATGACCAGGCGCAATTCTACTTTTTTCTCTGGCTTTTTGTTTTCCCTGATATAATAGGTAAGGCCGTTGTCCAATTTTCCTTTTACCACATTGGCATCAAAAGGAAGCTTGGCTGCTGGATTATCTTGGGCAACAATTGAAAAAGAAATAAAAAAAGCAATGACAAGGATTATCGAAGATGAATATTTTATCATGACATTAATTTGATGATGCAAATATAGGAATCAAAATCAGCAAGTTATGCATCCTCTGTCTCAGTTTCTACAGGTCCGAGTTCATATCCGAGAAAATTCAGTACCTGATTGACCTTGTCCATCCGCAATGTCTTTTTACCCTGCTCCAACTCCCTGATAAAGCGGAGCCCAACATGAACACGCATCGCCAGTTCAGTTTGAGAGAGCTTTAATTTTTTCCGTTTTTCCTTTACAAATTTACTGGTGTTCATGGTATACCTTTTCGGGTATGATTTTTTATTCCTTGCTGAATTATACCCCTTCAGGTATAAATAATTTTCAGGTTTCAGGGCACTATGTTGACGGCAAATTAAATTATGTGTTTGGTCGATTGTTTTAGCATTTACCACATACCAATTTAGTGTAATGTCACGTTACCTTTGCATGTTCACTGATGTATAAAGATCATGGGCAAAAACAATATTCATCATTTTTTAAAAATTCATTTTTCACTAAGACAGCATTAATTGATTATTTAGCCATTAGTTTTAAAATCCAATCCCTAAAAAAAGAAACATGAAAACACTTTCAAAATTTGTGCTGATGATTGTCGCCCTGATCGGGCTTTCAAACACTGCTTCATTTGCTACCAATTACTATGTAGACCCTTCTTCAACTGCTACGACGGCCAATGGTACATTGGCTTTCCCATGGAAAACAATTGCACAGGTCAACAGTGGAACCACATTGTTGAATCCGGGCGACAGTGTGTTGTTCAAAAGGGGGCAATCATTTTCCGGACGCTTATCCATACCTAGGTCGGGATCAGCTACAGCACCAATCGTTTACGCCGGCTACGGTTCGGGAAATTTGCCGGAATTCAACAATGCCATCACTGATATCATTTACATTTCCAACAAACAATATGTCGTCATTGATGGAATCAAAATCATAGACAATTCCATCAGTACAACAGACCACACTGTCCAAGCCAAGATAAGCTATGCCATTGTCATAGAAAATGCCCCGAACTGCAGCATCAAGAATTGTGACATTTCACTTGTAGGCGTTGGTATTGCAGTAATGGCAGGATCTGATAACACTACCATCACTGGAAACTTCATGCACAACATGCGCATGGTAAGAAATACTCCCACATCTGTCAATCCGGATGACGATTATGGGGCAAACCCCATGGTAATCGGTAGCTCAAACAACAACATATCCAACAACAGGTTTGAGGAATGTTGGGCACTGAGTTATGACTATGGATACGATGGCGGTGCAGTTGAATTGTTTGGCGGAACCATGAACAATAACAAAGTCATCAACAATACTGCCATCAATTGCAATGGTTTCATGGAAATTGGAAGCAGTAACAATGGTATAGCACAGAACAATATAGTCGCCTATAACAAGATCATCAACTGCGGAATCATTGGTGTATACCAGAATGGATCTACTTTTTCAGTGACCGTCAATAATCTTCAGTATTATAACAATACGGTTGTAGAAACAGTCAAGCAATATGCTCAGCCCGGTGTGATGTTTTGGATGGCTGGTACAGGATCTGCAGGAATGGTAGTCGTGAAGAACAATATCTTCTGGCTGTCTTCAGGAACAAATTTTGCCAGCAGCAAGTTCAACAGCGGACAAATGGTTCATTCAAACAATATTTTCCGAATGGCATCCGGCTCATTGGGCATCACATTGAACAGCAGCGAACTATTGAGCACCAATGCAAGCCTGTTCACCAGTCTTGCTGGTGCACCAGCAGATTGGAATCTTGCGTTACCCAGTACATCCGCAGCAATCAATTTTGGAACAAACGTTGGCTTGACAAATGACTTTGCGGGAAATGCAATCAGTGGAAATCCTGACGCGGGAATACTGGAGTATACAAGTGCTCCAGCTCCAATTGTACCCGTTGTTCCATTGGATGCATTGGCATCAGCCGGAGCTATCAACTGTAATGGTGGAACAACCACTGTTGTGGTCTCTGCCACAGGTGGAACTTCACCTTATACCGGAACTGGTAGTTTCAGTGTTGCTGCAGGCAACTACAAATACTTTGTGACCGATGCCAAAGGATTGAAAGATTCCGTAATTATTGCAGTAGCGCAACCAACAGCGATCGCAGCCTCACTCACATCAGGCGCAATCACTAGCACAGGTGGCAGCACCAGCATCACTGTCACTGCTTCTGGTGGCTCATCCCCATATAACTACAATATCAACAATGGATCATATCAAACTTCAAATGTATTTTCTAATGTACTGGCTGGAACATATACTGTAAATTCAAAAGACAGCAAAGGTTGTATCATTGGAAAATCAATCACAATTGCAGATTATGTAGCACCTGTGGTAACCACCAGTGTAAAATTCACTGCAAGTGTATACCCAAACCCAACAACCAATTTTTTTAAGGTCAGCATCTATCGCTACCATAGCAACTACCCCGTTTACATCAGTGTGTTCAATACAAATGGAAGCCTTGTGTACAGTGTGAAGGGAGATGCGTATACTACTTACTCTTTCGGTAACAGCTTCATCTCGGGCACTTATTATGTAAAGGTGACCATTGGAGGAACCACTAAATCATTCACAGTTGTGAAGCTCTGATCATCCAACACGAGTAGCCCTTCAATCAAGGCCGGTATAAAAACCGGCCTTTTTTATTAATAGGCTTGCTTGTCTCCGGCGAATACTTTGTAGATGGTAAGAAACATGATTTTAATATCCAGCCAAATGCTCCAATGTTCGAGATACCATAAATCACTGGCTACCCTTTGTTGAATTTGAATCGGGTTTGAAATTTCACCTCTGAGCCCATTCACCTGTGCCCATCCCGTAATGCCAGGCTTCAACATCTGCCTGATCATGTAATGATCAACAATTTTAGCATACTCGGATGTATGCTTGAGCATGTGTGGTCTTGGACCGACCAAACTCATTTCCCCACGGAAAACATTGAAAAACTGTGGAAATTCATCAATACTTGTTTTGCGCAAAAAAGCCCCCAATCGGGTAACCCTGCTATCATTTTTGGTGGCCTGTTTTGAATCAGACTCATTGTTGACCCTCATGGTCCTGAACTTAAAACAATAGAATGGATTATCCGTAAGGCCTGTTCTCAATTGGGTAAAGAAAACAGGACCCCGTGAATCTAGCAGAATCAATATGGCAACGAGTGGAATCAACCAGGATAAAATGAAAATGATGACCAGTCCACTGACAAAAACATCAAACATTCTTTTCATCATTCTATTGCCCACATCTTCAAGGGGATCAGCCCTCATCGATAAGACTGGAAGATCCTTGATAAAGTCAACTACAACTGACCTGTTTACATGATTGGAAAGACTTGGAACAACTTTAAAGCGAAGACATTGGTCTTCGGCATCCCTGATTAACCTGTAAATGATACTGTTTTGCTCTGGCGTGATGGTTGAAAATATTTCATGGATGTTCAATTGTTTGGCAACATTCACAGTATTCTCTATGTCAGGAAACACAGGATAGGTGGTCAGTTCATGCATGTTTTCCTCGTTCTCCACGAAGCCCATCAGCTTTGTATTCAGTCCATCCTCTTCAAGGTATTTTGCGAGTTTTTTAGCCGTGTCGTTAAAACCAATGATAAGCACCCTGTTTACCATGTCGTGTTGCAGGGTCAGGTATTTTTTAATACCCAGATAAAAAAAACGATTGGCGGATAAACACAGAAAGGCAAAGACAGAAAATAAAATGAACGCATCCATCATATTTATTAGCTCAGCAGCATAAGAAAGCATGATGGTCATAAATACAATCCATAGAAAATAAACATGGACGGTCTTTTGAGAAAAAGTTTCAAAAGCATTGATAACATGGTATTCATACAGTCCAAACATCAAACTGGTGGTTATCCATAGAAGATTGATAAAAAAAGCAAAAGAATAGAAAATATTGTTTGTCTGCAAAAGCTCATTTGATAGCATGAATGCATAACTGGTCAACCAGGAAAGATTGATGACAGTGAGATCCATCAAGACTAAAATTACTTTAAGTGATTTTCTGAATTCAGTATTCATGGGACAGTTTTTATCATAAAATTTCAGAGCACAAAAGAGGCATGATTTGGAGTTGAATAATGCTCCATCAGTACATCTACAATGCGCTCGGAAGTTTTACCATCCCAGAGATCTGGTATGGTTCCGGTTTTCCAATTCCCATTGATAATTTTATGCATCATCTTTGAGAGCAGGAAAAGATCATCGCCCACCAGCTCATTGGTGCCATCCAAGACTGTTTCTGGCCTCTCTGTTGAATTGCGCATGGTAATGCAGGGTATATTCAGTACAGTAGCTTCTTCCGTGATGCCGCCTGAATCTGTAATGATTCCCTTGGCATTTTTGATCAGATACAGGAACTCATGATAGGGCTGGGGTTCCAGCAAAATCAATTCATTGGGATTGAATGCAATGGTATCCAAAACTTTTCGCGTGCGTGGATGAACAGGAAATACAATTGGAAGGGATGATCTGCTGGAAATTACAGCAGAGAGAATTCTTTGCAATTTTATTGGATCATCAACATTGGATGGCCGGTGAAGGGTTAACAAAAGATAGGCGCCCTTTTTCAAAGAAGACACCGAAGCCTCTAATGGAGATTTTATCTTATCGAGGTTCTGAAGCAAAGTGTCAATCATGGTATTCCCAACAAAATGAATTTTATATGAGGGAATCCCAATTGTTTTTAAATTATCAGAGGCATGCTGAGAAGTAGTAAAAAAATGGTCACAAACTGAATCTGTCAATATCCGGTTGATTTCTTCTGGCATTTGCATATCGCCAGACCTGATGCCTGCTTCTACATGCACGACATCTATTTGCATTTTTTTGGCTACAATCGTACAGGCCATGGAAGAAGTGACATCGCCCACAACCAATACAAGATCGGGCTTATGCGCCAATAGCTCAGATTCGAATCCAACCATGATGGAAGCGGTCTGCTGTGCCTGAGACCCACCGCCAGCCCCCAGGTTGATGTCTGGTTCAGGTATATCAAGTTGTTTGAATATTTCACCACTCATCCTGGCATCAAAATGTTGCCCTGTATGAACGATACGAAAATGAATGTCTTTACCCTGTGCCTGGCTTTTATTGATGGCCTTGATGATGGGAGCAATTTTCATAAAATTGGGTCTGGCTCCTGCTACAATTGTTATCAACATAATTAGAAATTAAAAATTGAAGGCTAAGCTGTTTTATAATGATATTTCTTGTCGTAATGATTGATCAAAGAGACTGTATCATGGATATTCTCTTTTGAAGACGCACCAAAGAGAATTGACTCAACATTGGGAAGGGAACAGACATATTCCAACGCTTTTGCAGGGGAAGTAGCTCCACCTGAGAAAACTTGCATGGCAATGGCCCTTACCCTGCCTGATTTCAGGGTCTCTTCGTACAAGCCTATTCCACCGGACATCCTAAAGCCTTCGTAATTGATCGAAGAACAAACTATAGGTCTGTAGATGCCCTGGCTGGCAAGTACATCAACAAGCTTGGGCATGTTCATGGTTATGTATCCAGGTTCTGCGTTGTATTTCTTTTTTATATAGTCATCAAAGGCTTTGAGCAAATCTTTCATGCCCAAACCCAGCAACAAATCTGTGATAACATTTTGCAAAAAAATGATTGGTGTAGAAATGCCCTTGAACATTTTCAATTCAGCATCAATCATCAATTCCATCATTTTTACATGGTCTTTTGAAACCAGTGCATACCCCCCTTTGAAAAGTGATCCGATAAAATTACCAGGAACATAATGGCGGATTGTTCCCATGATACCCAATTCAGTTACTGCATTGGCATATTTATGGGCATAGGGCAGACAGGGGTAAATATCAAAATTATTGTACTTTTCAGGGTCATTCCTGATCAAGGTGGCGATGTTGAGCATTCGGTCATGGGTTGTACACATAAAAGTGTTGCATCCCTCTTCAATGGCGAAATCAATGGTGCGTAGAATCGATACATCATCCTTGAATCGCATTGACTGTTGCCGGGCTTTTTCATCAGAAATATGATTAACGCCAAAGAATTGATTATCTCCAAACAATATCCTGTTCATAAAGTATTGATTTTATAGTTTCTGATTTGTTGAATGACTTTATCGGTTTGTAAAGCCGATTCGAATGTGTTGATATTGTTGGGTATTCGTCCTTCCAATACATTGATAAAGTGATCTATCTGCAGCGAATATTCTTCTCCACGGAGATAAAAATCAACATGGGGGGACAAAGCATTGATATGTCTTACATTCCATCCTTTAGCATAATTTCCATTTAGCTGTGTTTCCTTAAAATAAACTTTAAGCTCAGTCGAATCAACTGTTAGCTTTCCTTTTGAACCCAATATGGTAATAGACGTGGACATCTTCCTGAATGTCTCATCGCTCCAGTTGACATTGATCGTACCATGTATACCATTTTTTGTTTCCAACAAACAGGAAACGGCATCTTCAACAGAAGTTGAGTAAAATGACATTAAGTCAGCGCCATGAACAGTCGTGATCGGGGCGATCAGGTAATTGATCAGGTCAATGAGATGGGCTGCATAATCCATCAAACAACCACCGCCTTCTTCTGGCTTTGACCTCCAGGTTTGCTCTTTTGTTTTGGTAACAACAGGTCCATTCATGTTCCCTGTAAACAATTGCAAATTTCCAAGGCTGCCTGAGTCAATGATTCTTTTGGCCTCCATGAAAGTTCCAATGAACTTATTATGGTATCCAACTTGATTAAAAAGATTCTTCTGCCGAGATGTGTCCATTAATTTTTGGCCATTTTCTGCATTCAGGCTAAATGGTTTTTCAACAAATACATTGATGTTTCGATCTAAAAGTTTTTGAACGATGGGTTCGTGGTACTTGGTAGGAACTGAAACAAAGACGGCATCAGGTTTTTTTTCGCTGAGCATGTCCAGGTAATCGGAATAGACATCAAAAGGGGTATGCCTTTTGATGACATCTGTCACGATTGTTGAGGTATCAGCAACACCAATAACTTCTACATCAGGGTGTGCGCCTAAAATAGCGAGGTGAGAAATGCCCATTTTCCCGGCACCAATTAATCCGATTTTTTTCATAGCGTTCTGCTTTTGTTGGTATTAATGATTATATCATGGAGGAGTTCATAAGCCAATTTTCCTTTTGCCATAAGGACATTTTCCTGATTGACCATGGGTAATTGTTGCGACAATGTGATTACATCTTGCAATGAAATGGAATTGGCATGTAGCATGAGACCCTGCTCAATCAGCAATTTGTCTACTTCGAGCAAATCACCCTGATAAACAGAAATGGTAGGAACCCCTACCATGGCCAACTCTCTGGTCATTGATCCTCCTGCCCCTATGAATAAATCACAGTCATTCACAATTTCTTCAAATGATATTGGCTTTTCTGCAACATATATATGCTTGAATGAATTGCTCATGTAGTGATTGGCTTGATGTTTTGTGCGTGGTAAAATCGTAATATTAAATTGTGGTGATAACGCATTGATAAGATCATCCATGAAATTTTGATTTCCATTATAGTACTGGGCTGTAGAAGGTTCCGGGCGGATATACAATTTCAAGTGTGCGGATGTATTTGAAACATCCTTGAGCTTATTGGCTCTGGACATGCGCCAGAGATAAATACCTTCCTTGACACCGGGATAAAAGCTTAGTTTATTATAGATGATCGCAGATTTGGAAAATCTATGTAGATTGAAACGCTCGGGTACAAGAATTTTTGTCGCAAAAAAGAAACTAGGAAGATTACCCAATGCATGTTCATTGTCATTGGTATATATTGAAGGAACACCCAACAATTTTGCTGTCAGGGGTGAATGAAAAGAACTTTGTGAAACAGCAAGATCAATTTTTTTATCCTTTAAGTAATGCCAGAGTTGAATGACACGGATAGGATAACCTAGCATTTTACCCAGGATATTTTTTCCATAATGTTTCCCGACAACTTGATGTTTCATGCCTTTTTGATCCAATAAGGCTAGGGTATTGGCCAAGGGCCTTGAGGTAATGAAAATTGTATGCCCTTCCTGCTCCAGTTGGGATATCAATGCGTGAAACATATTGATATGTGGCGAATTGGATATATCAAACCATATGTTCATGAACAAGAGTTGAAAGATTAAAAAATATCTACGCAGGAATTGATGTGTCGGTGGAGGTATTGATCACATAACGATGCTTGGCATTTTCAGCTTCCAAAAAGGGTGCATTGATTTCTATTGCATAATCATCAAATTCCATCTTGCCTTTAATCGCATCCAAATAATAATTGGCCATTTCTTTTGGAAGATCATTACTATCCAATTGAAGATAGACGGTAAGCTTGTGATCGTTAAAAAGTACCTGGAACTGCTCAATATGCTTGTTGTCGCGGAAAAGAACATTGAAAAATGCTGAATGCATGACTTTATTTCGTTTGTCGATAACCAAATCACAGGTCCTCCCCATGAAATTCTCTATGGTAGGATAGCCCCTTTTACATGGGCAGGAAACATTTTCAACTATATCAAATTTGTCTCCAGTAAAATACCTGATCATGGGAAAGGCCTTGTTCACAAGATTTGTGGCCAATGCGTTACCGTCATTGTCAAATTCAATCCTAGTAGCAGAATTGATGTAATGCATGTTTCCAAAATCACACTCGAATGCAGAAATACCAGCCTCATTGCACCCATACTGGTTATGGACTTTTACTTTAAAAGCCTGCTCGATATTATTCCTGTGTTTATCACTCAATATTTCTGCAGTGGAAACAATCCCTTTTAGATGGGAAAAAGAATAAGTGTTTTGACTTTTTAGGATAAATTCAGCAATACGATTGATGGCTGTGGCATATCCATACATGAGTTTGGTTTTTGACTTGTCGATGCGGTACAGGTAAGATTCAATATCATGATCATTCAATTGATAGGCCGAATAAGTTGTAACATTCATCAATTGATGAAAAACCTTATGCTTGATATCATTTTTCCCCAATGAGGTTCCGGC
Source organism: uncultured bacterium (assembly GCA_903894575.1). Taxonomy (GTDB): domain Bacteria; phylum Bacteroidota; class Bacteroidia; order Chitinophagales; family Chitinophagaceae; genus Pollutibacter. The sequence goes on along the minus strand of CAITQQ010000421.1, from coordinate 2,802 downwards.
AACAAATGCAACTTTATCACCCAATTGATATCCCAGGGTTTCCCATGACAAGAGTATACCTGCCCACATGAAGGATTGTGCTTCATTGGTTGTATAGTATACCAGTGGTGCTCCGGTTGAACCTCCGGTTCCTTTTGCATATTTCTTGTGGCTAAACCACTTTGAAAAGAGGGCTGCAGTATTTTTCCTGATGATTTCCTTTGTCAGAACCGACGAAGCCACTTTCGAACCGAGATTGGTATAATATTGAGTAGTGGGGATCATTTGTGCCAAAAACTCCTTATAATTATTCCGGGACAAATTGGCAAGTGTCTGGCTGTCGAGATATTGCTCTTTTCTAAGTTTTTTTAGTGTTTCAACTATATTGGTTCCCCTTAACAAATCGATAGCCCTAAAACGGAATTGTCCTAGAATATTCATATCAGATGATTTGAGTGATGAAGAATAGAATTTACTTGGAAGCAAGTAGTTGTTTGTAGATACCATCCAATTGAGCAACGATGGCATCTACATGAAACTGTTTGGCATCGCTGAAGGCTTGCTGACCATAACGAGAAACAATGTCTGGTTGGTTGAAAATCTGATCAAAAACAGTATCAAGTTGATTGATTTTTCCTGGCTCAATCAACCAGCCGTTATGATTGGGCTTTACGACAGAAGGAATTCCTCCAACTTGAGTTGAAATGATGGGCTTCCCGGAAGACATGGCCTCAAGGATTGCCATAGGGAGACCTTCATAATGAGAGGGCAGGATGAAAATATCACTCTCACTGATCAATTCTTCTTTTTTTACACCGTTGATCCAACCTTCATAACATATATTGCCAACCTTATTTTCTTTGTTGATAAGTGATATGAGTTTTTCTGATTCTCCCTCACCACATATAGTCAAGTTTATCTTATGTGCCAAGTAATGAGGATTGGCTTGGATATATTCAACCAATTCAAATATGCCTTTGTTTGCGGTAATGGTACCCAGAAACAATAAGGTAATAGTACTTGAATGATCTTGAATAAATTTAACGGGATATACTTTGACGGGATTCAATACAACAGAAAGGTTGGATAAATGTAAGTCCTTACTAAAAGTTCTACTCCATTCAGTTGTCAGGCAAATGACGCTATCGCATGAACGGAGGATTGCTCGCACAAGGAATCTCATGTAAACGGATGACTGGTAGAATCGGTGAAACAAACCTCCGTGAAGATGCATGATTGTTTTTTTTCCTAATGCATTTCCCAATAGAGCGACCAATGATTTCCGAATGAAACTACCCCTTGATGCACAGTGAATATGAAGAATTCGGATTTCTTCGTCGGTTATCAGCAATTGGTATATTTTGACAAATTGCTTCAGGAAAAATAAATGTTTATTAACATTGGGATCAGATGGATAAGTAGAGATCATCCGAAACCCATTCATTTCGCCTCGATAGGTTTCCAGAACAGCACCTATACCACCCTTTTCATTTTGGGGGCCAACAAATAAAACATGCTTGTAGTTCAAAATGAAAATAAATTGAGTAGAAAGAAAGAGCAACAATAACAGGATTCTTTTCAGTGGCTATTGTACTATGGGCTGAGACAATAAATGAACATAGCGATTCAACATGTTTGGCAGTGAGAAACGCTGTACGATGTGTTCCCTGATAGAATTTCCATTTTGGTTGTTCTTCAATGCATTCAGCCATGCTTTTGCAATCGAGTCCGGGTTTAAAGGATTGGCAAGCGTTCCATTCCAATCTTCAACGATCATTTCCCTTGCCCCGCCAACATCGGTCAAGGCACAAGGCAGTCCAAAAGACATTGCTTCGAGGGCTGCAATCGAAAATGTTTCACTTTCAGAAGTGAGTGTAAAAATATCAGCGATATAATAAAACATTCTAACATCCGAATGATTACCGACAAAATGAATATAGCCTGCCATTCCTAGATTTGAAACAAGTTCTTTAAGCTTCTCCGATAATTGTTTATTCCCAGACCCAACAATCATCAGATGTGGCTTCATCATACCATTCATCTTGTGAATAACAGACAATGCACGTATTGCATCCGTATGGCGCTTTTCTGGATTGATTCTTGCCACCAACAAAATCAACTTGTCATTTTTATCTATGGAAAATGATGCCCTCATGCTATCCCGGTCAGTACCTTTGAAAAGCGCAGGATTGAATGTATCGGTATTGATTCCATTGTATATAACAGTTTTAGCACAATCAGGAAGGAGATATTTTTTGGATAAATAATCTTGTTGGTTATTGCAGAGATAAATCAAGGTATCCTGCTTTCCAATGAGCCTAAAATAAACAAAGGTTTGAAACCAATTGTAGAAAGAAAATGGTTTTGTAGTATGTGGAGACAAAAATATTTGGTACTTGTGGTCAAATAGAAAAGAAATCTTTGTTAGAAAATAAGCGTAAGGATTTACGCAGAATATTTTTCTAGCGCCATAGGCTATTATTTCATGTTTTATTCTGTTAGAAATTGATAAATCATAGCGTGAATTTTTTAATACCTTGATTACAGGTATTCCTTTGGTAATTTCTCCAGCCAACGTATCATCATTACTGAGGAGTATAACCACTGGATCATATTTTATGTCAAACAAATGATTGACAATGCTGATCATGAATTTTTCAGCTCCTCCCATTGGCAAACCATGAATAACGAAAGCAATCGATTTTGGATTCAACATGATGATGATTGTTATGCTGATTAAAATGCGTTGATGTATTGAATATACCCCTCAGTGGCATTTTCTCTCGAGAGAATAGAGGCAGGATTTCCAATAACCAGACTGTT
>CAITQQ010000420.1 GCA_903894575.1 uncultured bacterium | reverse complement strand
TATAAATCTCGCCACCGGGCTTCATAGAATCGGCAAGCAGTTTATCAGAAGGATTGGGATAATTCAAACCCAGCGAAAGGTGATAAGTACTGTTGGCATTGAATTCATTGATATAATAAAATCCCTCTGGCACCTGATAATCACCTTCCATTCGCTTTGGGCCCATGGTTCCTGCTAGCGCACAAATGCGGTAAGACTTGAAAAGGGAAAACGTATCGGTGAGCTTGTTTTTCACCCAAACCTGCAAGTCGCTGTTGAATTTGAAAGAACGTATGTACACATATTTTGCTGGCCAGGCCAATTTTTTGGCGGCGAACTGCTTTTTAAGGGTATCCTCCCTGTTGGCAAAGGCCTTTGAAACCCGCGAAAACGACTTTTGGTATTCAACAAAAGAGCTTTGCCCCTGAACTGCAAAACAGGCCATCAATCCTTGAAAAAGGAGCAAAAAAACAATCTTTCTGAATATTGGGGCTTTGATGTGCATCACTTTACAAAATTAATGGTTTTGAATTAGCGATAAGTTAAAGATATTTGCATTCTATGATCAAGGCAGGTATTTTGGGAGGAGGTCAGCTTGGCAGGATGCTTTTACAAGAGGCGGCCAATTATCCCGTTGAAGTCAGTGTGATGGAAAAGGACCCTTCTTGTCCTTCCGCCAAACTATGTCATCATTTCATTACAGGCGACATCACCAATTATGATGATGTCATCAGGTTTGGAGAAAGGTTGGATGTCATTACCATCGAAATAGAAAATGTCAATGTGGAAGCACTCTTTGAATTGGAGAAAAGAGGCTGCCGCATCATTCCAAAACCCCAGGCACTACAGACAATCAAAAACAAGATTTTACAAAAAGAATTTTATACTGAACATCAGATTCCTACTGCATCCTACAAGGTCTTGCAGAACAGGGACGAGCTGAAAAACAACATTGATTTTCTCCCTGCTGTACACAAATTGGCTACTGGTGGATATGATGGCAAAGGTGTGCAAATCATCAAAAAACAGGAAGACATCCCACTTGGTTTTGATGCCCCGGCCGTATTGGAAAAGATGATCTCCATTGATAAGGAAATTGCCATCATTGTGGCGGTGGATGAAAACGGGAAAACCGCCATCTATCCTCCTGTTGAAATGTTTTTCGATCCCGTCCTCAATCTGCTGGATCTTCAGCTTTGCCCTGCTTCCATACCTGAAAAGACCATATGGAAGGCAGAAGCAATAGCCCTGACAGTGGCCAGAAAACTGGATTCGCCGGGAATTTTTGCCATTGAGTTGTTTGTTGATAGGGAAGGAAGTGTTTGGGTCAATGAAACAGCACCAAGGGTGCACAATTCAGGGCATCATACCATTGAAGCCCACTACAGCTCACAGTTTGACATGCTTTGGAGAATCATCCTGAACTATCCCCTGGGCAACACATCAATGATCATGTCTTCCATGATGGTCAACCTGCTTGGAGCTGAAGGATATGCGGGGAAAACGCAATATGAGGGGTTGGAAGAAATCTTGTCTATCCCAGATGTTTTCGTTCATCTCTATGGCAAGACCGACACCAAGCCCGGACGAAAAATGGGACATGCCACCATCAT
>CAITQQ010000419.1 GCA_903894575.1 uncultured bacterium | reverse complement strand
TGGGAAAAATCGTAGTAATAGCTGATGTTTTCATCATCGGTTTCCAAATGAGGAACCAGCACATAGACAAAAATTTCAGTCATTTGCATTCATGAATGTATTAACTATCTTCATATCATTTTAAAGAAATCAAATGAAAAATTTTTTCCGCACAATACACCTTTTCCTGAGTCTTGTTTCCGGTATTTTCATCATGATGGCCTGCTTCACAGGATCCATCCTTGTTTTTGAGGAAGAGTTGCAACATTCCATCTACCACGACAGATATTTTGTTCAACAGCAGGCCGATCTGCAATTGCCTGTTGGAACTGTATTGGCCAACCTGAAAAAAGAATATCCCGAAGCCAAGGTCAGTGGCGTCAAGATTCATTCAGATCCTGCCCGGAACCTTGAAATAGCCATATCCCTGCCGGGCAAGGATGGCAAACCCGATCCCAAAAGATTGACTGCTTTTGCAGACCCTTATACTGGTCGCGTTGTTGAGTTGTACAGTTACGCGGATTCTTTTTTCAGTACTGTGGAAGACATGCACCGCAGGTTGCTGGGCACAGACATTGGCAAGTTGATCATGGGAACCAGCACGCTTTTGTTTTTGTTCATCATGATTACTGGAGTAATCCTGTGGTGGCCCAAAACCAAAGCAATGCTCAAGCAGCGCAGCTCCATCAAGTGGAAGGCCAACTGGAAAAGGCTGGCCTATGATTTTCATCATGCGCTGGGTATATATACCGTTATTTTTCTTTTCATTTTCGCCTTTACAGCGCTGGCATGGAGTTTCCAATGGTTCAACGACGGCATTTACAAAGTCACCAATTCTTCCAAGGAACCCATCAAGCCTCCAACATCAACCATTGTTGATTCATTGGGAAAAGCAGGTATCGATGATGTGCTGGCAGATGTCTACACAAGGGTTCCCAATGCTGTTTTTTACAACATCGGCCTTCCTAAAGATTCAATAGCTGTATTTGGCGTCAGTGTGCTGAGCAGAACGGCCATCCATGAAACAGCTACAGACAACCATTATTATGATCAATATTCTGGAGCATACCTGAAAACAGTTGCCTTTGGTGACAGGCCCATCGGCCAACAAATCCGGGCCAGTTTCAAGCCCATCCACATCAGCTCCATTTTTGGACTTCCATCTAAAATCCTGGGTTTCTTAGTTTGCCTGATTGGCACAACATTTCCCATCACTGGGGTCATCATGTGGTTGAGCAGGATCAAGAAAATATAGGTTGATTACCCTTGTGCTTAAAGGAAAAAATTACTGAGGTAGACAATGCCGAACAGGATCAGCAATATGCAGGCCAGTACCATGGGCAGTTTCCTGAAGCCGGGAAGTTTCATTTTTTGTGTGGTGTATACATAGAGAAAGCCTGCGGTGAGCAGGGTGATGAATACCCAAATGGTGAAGACTGAGAGTTTGAGAAAAATCTCAAAGGAACCTGTCACTACAAGAATGGATTCAAAAATAAAGATGGTGATGAAGGCATTGACAGGAATGTTTTT
>CAITQQ010000418.1 GCA_903894575.1 uncultured bacterium | reverse complement strand
GCATTGGCTGTTCCAGCCAATAGGGCTGCGATACTTTTTGGGTCGAAGACACAGGAGCATAAAAACTGTTTGTCCAGTTGACATTTTTTTTCAAACCCATTCCTTGGCCGGCCTTTGTATTTTCAAAACTGATTTCACTAACATTCATTGAAGCTCCAGAGCGATTGTTCAGCAAAACATTCACCCTGATGGAATCACCTTGTTTGACCAAGGACCTGTCGGCCAGCGCTTCCAGGTGTAATCCTGATGCCAGCTGGATGAGCCTGTCCACTTCGCCCAATTTAATCCTTTTCCAATGGGCATCCCCAATGGCATTGATGGCTTTTCTGATGGCGATCAATTGCTGCAAGGAAGCTGAAGGATCGTTCACAGAATAGCTTTCCACCAATTGATTGACCAGCGCGTTGACCACCGATCCCCCCTCTACACGAGACCAGCTGCAGTCTACACCATCCATTGGATCTTTCTCTGCTTTTTCGCCAAGCGTATGGATAAAATACTCTGTTGCTGATCCCCTTGTAGATGCTGAACCAAATCCCTGGCTGCGGTGCTGGCTTCTGCCCTCAGCAGCAATTTCACCAATGCTTTTGCCCAACAAGGGAATAAAGCTTCCTGCATCAATCTTGAGCTGGTTTTCAGCGGTAGTATTGGTTGAACCAAAACTGAATGTATTCCACATGATGCGTTTGGCCTTCCAGGGGCCTACGCCAAACTTGAATTGCTCAGGGAACATCTTGGGATCAGCAGCGGCAACAAAGGCTTCCCTTGCAATCACCGCAGAACCGGAGTGGTGTCCGTGCCCGGCCCTGCTGTCTTCTGGGAACCTGGTGATGATAACATCCGGTTTAAAATTACGGATCACCCACACTGCATCTGCTAGTACTTTTTGTTTGTCCCAGATGGCCAAAGCTTCTTCGGTTCTTTTTGAAAATCCGAAATCATAGGCACGGGTAAAAAACTGTTCTGCTCCATCCACCCTTCTGGCGGCAAGCAGTTCCTGTGTTCTGATCATCCCCAGCTCAATGCCTTGTTCATCTCCTATCAGGTTCTGCCCACCATCTCCACGGGTCATGGCGAGATAAGCCGTTTTGTAGTTCCGATCCCTTGCCATGTATGCCAGCAAACGGGTATTCTCATCGTCTGGATGGGCGGCAATGTACATGACTGTGCCAAGCACATTCAATCGTTTCATGGCATGCAGGATTTCACTGCTGCTGGCAGGCAATTGCTTTTGTGCAATGGCGCTATTATGAAGCGAGAAAATCATCAGAATTACAAAAAACGACCGGAGTATCAAAAGAGAGCGCATCTGGAATATTTTCATCAGAAACAAAGCTTGATTAAGTGAATAAAAATAATCAAATAGGGCTTAAGAACTAAGACTGATGCCATATTCTTTTAAAATGATTTCTATCTTTATGGGATGAAAAAGATTTCCTCCCAACTGCACACTGCTCATATTTTGATGGCCTTGATTTTGGTATTGACAACTGGTATGGCCAACGCACAGATCAATCCCTACCAATACAGCATCAATAAAATGGCCAACGGCAATAAGGGTGCGGTTTCATCCGCTCACCCGCTGGCCAGTCAAGTGGGGCTGGAAATCCTCAAAAAAGGAGGCAATGCATTTGATGCAGCGATTGCTACACAAATGGCTTTGGCCGTTGTATATCCTGGTGCAGGAAATATAGGAGGAGGTGGATTCCTCGTTGCTTATACAAACAAAGGGAAGGCCATTTCCATCGATTACAGGGAAAAGGCCCCGGGAAGCGCATCGCGCGATATGTACCTCGACAAAGATGGCAATCCTTTGCTGAACCTCAGCCAGAACGGCCATCTTGCCAGTGGCGTGCCAGGAACAGTTGCGGGGCTTTTTGCATCACACAAATACGGCAAGCTTGGATTTGCAGCACTGATCCAACCAGCCATCGAATTGGCTGAAAAAGGATTTGTGATTACTGCCGCTGAGGCAAGGTCTTTGAATGGCAGCAAATCTGCTTTTGTAAAATACAATACCATTCGTCCTGCTTTTGTAAAAGACAATGCATGGAAAGCAGGCGACACGCTGGTACAGAAGGACCTGGCAGCAACCCTGTCAAGGATTCGCGACAATGGCATGAAAGGATTTTATGAAGGCGAGACTGCCAGGCTGATTGCAGAGGAAATGAAAAGAGGTGGTGGGAAAATCAGTTTGGAAGACCTGAAAAATTATACTGCAGCAGAAAGGGATCCCATCATTTTTGACTACAAAGGCCATACCGTGATTGGCATGCCCATGCCCAGCAGTGGCGGGCTTTTGATGCAGCAGATGATGAAAATGATTGAAGACAGGGACATTGCCTCCATGGGATTTCATTCTCCCGCTGCCGTGCAACTCATGATTGAGGTAGAAAGGCGCGCCTATGCAGACAGGGCAGAATTCATGGGTGACAAAGACTTTGTAAAAGTGCCTGTGAAAACGCTTTCAAGTGATAGTTACCTGAAAGAAAGGATGAAGGATTTCATTCCTGGCAAGGCAACCCCCAGTGATATGGTTAAACCCGGAAAGGTCAATCCAGAGAGCGATGAAACCACCCATTTGTCTGTGGCAGACCAGTATGGCAATGTGGTCAGTGTGACAACAACCCTCAATGGCGGATACGGATCAAAGACCGTAGTTGGCGGTGCCGGCTTCTTGCTGAACAATGAGATGGATGATTTCAGCGTAAAGCCGGGTG
>CAITQQ010000417.1 GCA_903894575.1 uncultured bacterium | reverse complement strand
GGCTGGTATGGGTTATTGTGGTGCCACGAATATTCAGGCACTCCAAAACGCACAGTTCATCCGGATCACGCATGCTGGCATCAGGGAAAGCCATGCCCACGATGTTGCCATTACCAAAGAAGCGCCCAATTACAGCCGCTAAACCATGCGCATCCTGAAAATTTATTTCTTTGTCTTGATGATGCTGTTGGCAGCAGGTTCAAGCCATGCAGCCCCAGACAGCAGCCGCTTGCAGGTCAGCCTGATTACTTGTGCTCCAGGAGCTGAATTGTATTCAGTGTTTGGGCACACTGCTTTGAGGATTGTAGACTCAGCGGCCAATACCGACATCATCTACAACTATGGCACCTTCAATTTTGATGATCCTGATTTCTATTCAAAATTTGTCAGGGGTAAGTTGATGTATTTTCTAAGCCAACAAAGTTTTCCTGATTTCCTTTATGAATATGCCTATTTCAAAAGAGGGGTGACAGAGCAGGTTTTGCAGTTGAGTCCAACCGAAAAAACGGAAATGCAGCGGAGTCTTTTTGAAAATGTAAGGGAAGAGAACCGTTATTACAAGTATGATTTTTTATACGACAACTGTGCAACCAGACTGAGGGATATTATTTTCAAAATGAATATCGACAGTACATACGAACCCAGTGCTTTCGCAGCAAACGGGGCTACTTTCCGGGATTATCTGCACAACTATCTTTCTAGGGCTGAGATGCAATGGACAACCCTCGGCATTGATCTGTTGTTGGGTATTGGTGCCGATAAAACCATGACTCCTGCTGAGTCCATGTTCTTGCCCGATTACCTGGCCCAAGGAGTCTCATTTGCTTCCAAAGGACAGTCAAAATTGGTGGAAAGGGACCAGGAGCATTTGCCCAATGCACAAGAGCCTCCCCTAAAACTACCCTTTTGGCAAACACCATTGTTTTTCTTTTCAATCCTCTCCTTTTTGGTTATTCTTCCTTTATTTTTCAGGTCGAGTGGCATGGTTTCATTTCAATCGATCATGGATAGGATCATTTTCGTTTTATCGGGCCTGTTGGGCTTGCTTCTGCTATTCATGTGGTTTGGAACGGATCACCAGAGTTTTTCCAAAAACATCAACCCCGTTTGGGCAATGCCTGTCAACCTGCTGGTTGCATTCAGCCTCAACAGGTCTCAAAAATGGCTCAAAGTTTACCTCAGGTATTACAGTTTACTGCTATTGCTCTTGATGATCCCCGTGCTGTTAGCGTCGGGTATAATCAATTTTGCCTTGTATCCCCTTATTTTGGTACTTTCCTTTAGGTCTTGGATGCTGAGTAGGGATGAAAAAAAATGTTAAAGCATTGAAGCCAACAGATACTTCCTCGGGGAAGTTACCATTTGAAAAAACAAAAGGTTAATTTTATCCCGAAGCAAGCTAACAACACTATCAACATCAATTGGTGGAGAAACGGGTCCTGTTTATATTTTTTGTCTTATTTTTTATTTCGCTTCCTACTATTGCAAAGCATATAGCAGGAGGGGAGATGAGCTATGTCTATCTCGGCCCCTCCAGCAATGCCTCTAATTCGGGTCGATATAGCGTCACGCTGAAGTTGTACCGTGATTGCAATACAGATGGAGCGCAACTCGATGCCAATGCCACGATCACCATTTATCCTGGCGGAAGTTCCAGTTATTTTGCCAACAGGAGCGTACCCTTGACCTCAAGGGAAACAATTGCACTTGTTAAACCTGACCCTTGCATCAGCAATCCACCTGTGATCTGTTATGAAGTCGGGTATTACACATTTGAAATTGACCTGCCATTCAATCCATCGGGTTATGCCATTTCTTACCAGCGCTGCTGTAGGATTGATGGGATCTTCAATGTGCTCAATTCTCAAAATGCAGGGGTAACCTATACAGCAAATATTCCTGGTACCTCCAGTGGGTCAACTGCACCTGCCAACAGTTCTCCTGTTTTCAAAACCAGTGATACTGTCGTTATCTGTGCAAACAATTATTTTGTGTATGACTTTGCAGCAGTAGATGCTGACAAGGATGAGTTAACCTACCAGTTTGAAGAAGCATATTTAGGAGGTACATCAATGGGGCCTGCACCCACAGTTGCCAGTGCGCCTCCCTATAATTCCCTGAATTATAATTTTGGCTTCAGCCCACAATTGCCGCTGGGATCTGCTGTTCAGATCAATGGCGTCACTGGAATGATTTCAGGCACTGCTCCCGTTGCAGGTATTTATGTCATCACGGTAGCTGTGGTTGAAAAAAGAAATGGGCAAGTCATCAATGTCCACAGAAAAGATCTCCACCTGAAAATCGCAGACTGTAGCATAGCGGGCGCAGACCTTGATCCCATCAGCATTTCCTGTGATGGGTTTACCGTGAACTTTAAAAATAATTCAAACAGTCCATTGATCAAGACATATGACTGGGATTTTGGGGTCGCTTCGACAACTGCAGATGTATCCAATGTATCAACACCTTCATATACTTTCCCTGTCGCAGGAGATTACACGGTCCGCCTGATCACCAACAAGAATGACCAGTGTTCAGATACCGGATATACAGTGGCAAAAGTATATCCTGGGTTTACAACTGATTTTAGCGTGCAAGAAACCTGCAAAGGAGTTCCTTATGTTTTTACCGATGGCTCAAAAACCATCTATGGAACCATCAACAAATGGAAATGGGACTTTGGAAATACCAATGCCATTGATGATACATCCATCAATGCTTCTTCAACATATATCTATCCTGCAACGGGTGTATTCAATGTTTCATTGATTGTTTCCAACAGCAATGGTTGTATCGATACTGTCATGAAACAGGTTACTGTGGCAGACAAGCCAACCCTGATTGTTCCTAAAGATACCTTGATCTGTAACATTGATACTTTGCAACTCAATGCTTCAGGAATTGGGGTTCATTCCTGGTCTCCGAATTACAACATCAGCAATACGGGGATATCAAATCCATTGGTGAGTCCTGATGTTCCGACGCGGTATACGGTTACATTGACGCAGTCTCCTGGTTGCATCAACAGTGCTTCTGTTTTTGTGGATGTGAAGACTTTTGTTTCGTTGAAGGCGGGGATGGACACGACGATATGTTTGGGAGATAGTATTTTACTGCGACCTACTTCAGATGGGGTGAACTACCAATGGTCTCCGGCTGCTACTGTTTCCAATCCAACTGCAAAGAACACTTGGGCCAGGCCCACGCAGACAACGCGTTATTCCGTGTTGGCGACGATTGGCAAGTGCCAGGCCAATGATGGTTTTGTGGTGACCACGG
>CAITQQ010000416.1 GCA_903894575.1 uncultured bacterium | reverse complement strand
TGGGAACACAATGCCGATCAACCCGGAGCTGACAAATGGATTGTATTGATCTTTTTCATGATGGGTCTCTCCATTGGGGTTCACTTGCTCAACCTGCTTACCATCCCAGCCATTGTGATGGTCTATTATTACAAGCGTTACAAGGTTACCGGAAAAGGAACATTCATTGCATTCATCATTGGGTGCCTGATAACAGGTGTTGCGCAGAAAGCGGTTATTCAGTATACCATCAAAACCGCAGGAAAATTTGACATCTTCTTTGTCAATTCTCTTGGCATGCCTTTTTTCTCAGGATTCACTGTATTTTTTGCGTTGCTGGTGCTTGCCATTTTCCTTGGTATTAAATATGCCAATTCAGGAAAGATGAAGGCCAATGGATATTTTCTCAAACTGGGCCTCTGGTGTTTTGCTTTCATGTTGTTGGGATATTCAACCTACATCACCACCATGATCCGTTCTGCAGCAAATCCAGCCATCGACATGTACAATGTTGACAATCCAATGAGCCTTGAAGGATACCTCGGCCGTGAGCAATATGGAGATTTCCCGTTGTTGTATGGTCAGGTATTCACTGCAAAACCCATCGACTATGAAGAGGGTTCAACACGTTACGTAAAAGGAAAAGAAAAATACCTTGCAGTTGGCAAAGATCAGTCTCCTGTGTATGAAGCAGAAGACAAAATGTTATTGCCACGCGTATGGGATGCCAGCAATGACCAAGGTCATGCAACATTCTACCAACGCTGGCTTAACCTGGCGGATGGAGAAAAACCAACCATGGCCCATAACATCAGCTGGGCAATCAGTTACCAGATTGGCTGGATGTATCTCCGCTATTTTGGCTGGAACTTTGTTGGAAAACAAAACGATATCCAGGGTTTTGGCAACAAACGCGATGCAAACACCATCACTGGCATCAGTGCTGTAGATAATGCCATGCTGGGCAACCAGGATAAACTCCCACAGAGCATAAAACAAAACAAGGCAAACAACAGGCTTTTTGCCCTTCCTTTTATTCTTGGGATCCTCGGTATCCTTTACCAATACAAGCAAGACAAGAAAGGATCATTCGTATCCTTCCTCCTCTTTTTCTTTACAGGCCTGGCCATTGTATTCTACCTGAACCAGGCGGGCAACCAACCACGTGAGCGAGACTATGCGTATGTAGGTTCCTTCTATGCATTTGCCATTTGGATTGGATTGGGTGTATTGCAAATCAAAGATTGGCTGTCCAGGTTTACCAGCCAATCGGTTTCAAACGCTGCAGCTGCCTTGGTTTGTCTGCTCGCAGTGCCTGTATTGATGGCAGCTGAAGAGTGGGATGATCATGACAGAAGCAAAAAACAAACCGCACGCGATCTTGCCAAAAACTATTTGGAGAGTTGTGCGCCCAATGCCATACTCTTTACATTTGGAGACAACGATACCTACCCTCTTTGGTATGCACAGGAAGTGGAAGGCATCAGGAAAGACATCAGGGTCATCAATTATTCGTTGCTGGGCATTGACTGGTATATCAACCAGATGCGCTACAAAGTAAACGAGAGTGCCCCCATTGATGTCATCTGGTCTGCGGATCAGATTGAAGGTGGAAAGCGCGACTATGTAAGGTTCTTTGAAAGGGAAGGCATCACCGACCAGAACAGGTATGTAGACCTCTACAGCCTGATGCATGATTTCATTGGCAGCGATGACCCATCAGCACAATTGCAAATGCAGGACGGAACCATGATGAACTATCTTCCTGTGAAGAAAGTAAGCCTGCCGGTAGACATTGCTACCGTAAGGAAAAATGGCACGGTTGAACCTGGTGATAGTGTAGCCACT
>CAITQQ010000415.1 GCA_903894575.1 uncultured bacterium | reverse complement strand
TGGCTCACGGAACAGTAGCAACGGTAAGTGACCCCCATGAAATCGCCAATGTTTGTGGAATGGAGGGTGTAAGGTTCATGATTGACAATGGGAAGACCGTCCCTTTCAAATTCAATTTTGGCGCACCCAGTTGTGTGCCTGCCACTGTTTTTGAAACCGCAGGTGATGTGTTGGATGCTTCCCATGTAAAAGCTTTGTTGGAAAGTGAGGATGTGAAGTACCTGACCGAGATGATGAATTTTCCAGGTGCCATTGCGGGAGATCCGGAAATCCTTGAGAAAATTGCTGCGGCACAGGCCCTCGGTAAACCTGTTGACGGCCATGCACCGGGCCTTAGCGGCGATGGATTGAGGACCTATGTTTCAAGAGGTATTTCAACTGATCATGAATGTTTTACCATCGAAGAGGCAAAAGAAAAACTTGCCCTTGGGATGAAGATCATCATCAGGGAAGGCAGTGCTGCAAAGAATTTTGATGCGTTGATCCCTTTGTTTGAAACCCACCCCGAAATGATCATGTTCTGTTCTGATGATAAACATCCGGATAGTTTGGTGGAGGGCCATATCAACCAACTTTGCGCAAAAGCGGTGAAGGTGGGCTATGATGTCTTCAACATTCTTCAAGCCGCCTGCATCAATCCTGTGCAGCATTACAAACTCAACGTGGGCTTGCTCAAAGTGGGAGATCCTGCTGATTTTATTCTCCTGAGCAACCTGTCTGATTTTAGAGTTGTAGCAACCTATATCGAAGGGGTCAAGGTGGCTGATAATGGCCTATCGCTGATCCCCAAACCGAACATGGATGCTATCGAAACCAAGGACAACAAGCTTTCATTAACACCCATCAACCGATTTGGTATTGGCAAAATAAATGTTGAAGACCTGAAACTTTTGGGTGAAGGTGAATATAGCTATGCTGTCATTGAATGCATCGACGGCCAGTTGATCACCAACAAGATTTCACTACAACCATTGCATCAAAATGGCGCCTGGTGCAGCAATACAGCCAATGATGTGCTCAAGATTGTTGTGGTCAACCGGTACCATCAAGCACCCATCGCCAAGGCATTCATCCACCGGTTTGGTTTGACCGCTGGTGCCATCGCCTCCTCTGTTGCCCACGATTCACACAATATTGTTGCAGTTGGAGTTGATGATGAAAGCCTGTGCAGGGCCATCAATCTTGTCATAGAAGACAAAGGAGGTGTGAGTTGTGTTGGACCTGATACAGAACATTGCCTGCCATTGCCGATTGGCGGACTGATGAGTGCTGACGATGGGTATGCAGTAGCAACAGCCTACACATCGATCGACAAAGCAGCAAAATCACTGGGGTCAACCCTTTCAGCACCTTTCATGTCATTGTCATTCATGGCACTCTTGGTCATCCCCCATATAAAACTGAGCGACAAGGGATTGTTTGATGGAGATGGGTTTGGGTTTTATCAATGAAAGTTGAAGAGGTTGAAGGGGTTGAAGAAGTTTAAGATATAACTTCAACCTCCTCAACTTCTTCAACCCCTTCAACTCATCTCATCCTGTTCGATTCACTCAACAACTTCTCATCCTTTCTGATACCCCTGAATGCGAAGACCAGGAAGAGGATGATAAAGAAAGGAAGTATGGCGCTTATTTCCCAGGTTCCCTGCGTAATGCCAAATTGTTGCTTGAACTTGTCTACTGAGAAATATTCAGTGGCAACTGTCAACACAGAAAGAATCATGTTGTTGATGATCAATTTTTTCTGCAGCCCACGGTTCTTGAAAAGAAAAATATTGATGAATGGAATGACCATAGACAGCACCACGATCAGCAGCAAGATCAGGTTTTCGCGAATGGAAAATACCTTGACCAGCCCGTCTGCAGCTGCTCCTGAAAAAACAGGAACAAACAGGATCAAGGCTGCACACAATGCACTGAGCAATAACCAGAGCGATTGAATTCTTTGTATCATAAAAATATTTTATCCGAGTTCAGGATAAAGTGGAAACTGTTGCATAAAGGCCTTTACATCACCTTTCACTGCTGCAATAACCGTTTCGTCATCGGCATTTGTCAACACCTTGTCAATCATGTCTACAACAGTTTGCATGTGGCTTGCGTTCAGGCCACGGGTGGTGATGGCGGGTACGCCAATCCTGATACCTGAAGTAACAAATGGGCTCTTGTCGTCATAAGGCACTGAGTTTTTGTTCAATGTGATATGCGCCCTGTCAAGTGTTTCCTGTGCTTTTTTACCTGTAATGTTTTTATTCCTTAGATCGATGAGCATCAGGTGGTTTTCTGTGCC
>CAITQQ010000414.1 GCA_903894575.1 uncultured bacterium | reverse complement strand
TTTTGCTGCCAAAGCTTTTGATATCGTGGGCAATTATGATGTAGCCATTGCACAGTATTTCACTGCAGACAATACCAACCAGTTCCTGCATTCATCTGGAAACCCACAGATCATGCGCTATGGTGAGAACCCTCACCAGCAAGGCATTTTCTTCGGCAAACTCAATGAGTTGTTTGATCAGTTGCATGGCAAGGATCTGTCCTACAACAACCTGGTGGACGTTGAGGCTGCAGTACAATTGATTGCTGAATTCAAAGGAGAAGTTGAATCAACTTTTGCCATCATCAAGCATACGAATGTATGTGGCATTGCCACCAGAGAAAATGCAGCAGAGGCCTGGAAATACGCCCTGCAGGGAGATCCGGAAAGTGCATTTGGTGGTGTGCTGGTTTGCAACACCACCATCGACATTTCAACAGCAGCACAAATCAATGAGATCTTTTTTGAAGTATTGATTGCCCCTGCATTTGATGCAGATGCATTGGAAGTACTGACCACCAAAAAGAACAGGATCCTGCTCATCCAGAAAAAAGATCATCCTGCAACAAAACAATTCAAATCACTCCTGAATGGTGTCTTGGTGCAAGACCAGGATAAAGGAAACTTCGAAAAATGGGAAGAGGCCGGGGCAAGAGAAACTTCTGAAGCAGAAAAGACAGACCTCATCTTTGCCAACAAGGTATGCAAGCACCTGAAATCAAATGCAATTGCCATTGCCAAAAACAAACAGTTGATTGGCAAGGGTTGTGGCCAAACATCCCGCATTGATTCCCTCAGGCATGCGATAGAAAAAGCCAAGCAATTCAATTTTGAATTGAAGGGTGCCGTATTGGCGAGCGATGCATTTTTCCCTTTTGATGACTGCGTTAAAATGAGCCATGCAGAGGGAATCGAAGCCTTTATCCAACCCGGAGGTTCCATCAGGGACAAAGACTCCATCGCATATTGCAAAGAAACTGGATTGGCCATGGTGATGACAGGACTCAGACATTTCAGGCATTGATGTCGGGTCGGATGAAGATCAGCAAATCAGAAAAATCCAAAGCCCTTTTTGCCGTTGGTGTTGTTTCCATTCTATGGGGCACAACCTGGCTTGCCTCTAAAATTGGAGTAGAATACATTCCGCCACTGCAGCTTTCAGGCTTACGCCACTTCATTGGAGGCGGCCTGTATGTGATCTACTTTACGTTTTTCAGAAAAATGTTTCCTCAAAAACACCAGCTCTGGCAAATCTTTTGGATGGCCATCCTGATGTTTGTGATCAGCAATGCTTTCAGTGTACTTTCCGTAAAATACATGCCCAGCGGAATAGGCTCAGTTGTTGGCGCCATCATGCCCATCTGGGTTGTATTGTTTACTGGACTGGTTTTCAATAAAGTCAAATTCAAACGCAAAACCATTGTTGGCATTGCAATGGGGTTTGCAGGTGTAGTGATCACCTTTTTTGACTTCATTGAACATATCATGTATACGGATTTCTCTCTCGGCATCCTGTATGGCGTAATTGCCAGCATTGCCTGGGCACTGTCCACCTTGTTCACTGCAAAACAGGCGAAAGACATGGATCCCTATTTTTCGCTGGGATGGCAGATGTTTGTCAGTGGCACACTGCTTTCAGTTTTTTCCATGATAACAGGAAATTTCGTTCCCCTTTCTGAAGTACCCGCCAAGGCATGGCTCTCCATTGTATACCTTGTGCTGATTGGCTCTGTGATTGCATTTGGCGCTTATGTATATGCACTGAAGCGACTGCCCACGGCATTGGTGGCGGTACATTCTTACATCAATCCCATTGTTGCCATCATCATTGGTAATATTTTGATGCAAGAAAAATTAAGCGGCTTTATTGTGGCTGGAACAATGATTACCCTCTGGGGAGTTTATCTCGTGAACAGTAGTTTCAAGAAGACTAAGGCTTAGGAGTTTCTTGCTTTTCCCTCCAAAGCTGATTGAAGGTTTTCACAGGAAAATCAAGGTCGGCCCGCTGTCCTGTCCATCCCTTGAACAATTTATTGATCATCCAATTCTTGATCTTGCTGTTGCCCAGGTTCATCATTTTTCGATGAAGCATTCCCTGCTGCCAGGTTGCCCATGCAATTTTCTCCATCATGTTACCCTGCCCTGTACGGACAGCCTCTCTCCTGTTGTACAACAAGAGTTCATGCAGGTTGATCTTTACTGCACATACTTCCGTGCAATTCCCACAAAGGGAAGAAGCATGGCTGAGGTGTTTCCACTCACCAAGGTCTTTCAGGTTGGGCGTAATGACACTTCCAATGGGGCCACTGTAGGTTGTTCCATAACTATGCCCCCCAATATTCTTGTATACAGGACAAGCGTTCAGGCAAGCCCCGCAGCGGATACAATAAAGACTTTCCCTTGAAACGGGATCCTGTAGGATATTGGTTCTACCATTGTCCAGCAGGATGACATACATTTCATCAGGACCATCCATTTCTGTTGATTGTCGGGGGCCGCTGATGATGGAATTGTATACGGTTACCTGTTGGCCTGTTCCATAGGTAGAAAGCAAAGGCCAGAAAAGAGCAAGATCCTGCAAGGAAGGAATTACTTTTTCAATCCCGGTGATGACAATATGTGTCTTGGGCCAGGAAGCACTCAACCTAGCATTGCCTTCATTCTCAGTCACGGCAATACTGCCTGTTTCCGGAATAATGAAGTTGGCGCCCGTAACGCCCACCTCAGCCTCAGCATATTTTCTCCTGAGCTTTTCCCTTGCAACAAGGGTGAGTTCTTCTGGCGTAAGATCAAGCGGAGTATTCAGGTGTTCATGGAAAACACGGGCAACATCTTCCTTGCTCTTGTGCATCGCAGGTGTAACAATATGATACGGTGCTTCATTATCCAGCTGTTGGATATATTCTCCGAGATCAGACTCAATGCTGTCGATTCCATTTTTTTCAAGGAAATCATTGAGGTGAATTTCTTCCGTAACCATGCTCTTGCTCTTGACAACTGTCTTGCAGTTTTTTTCCTTGCAAATCCTGAGGATGGCTTCAGTGGCCTGTTCTATCGTCTCTGCCCAAATCACTTTGCCGCCATTCCTGAGAAAATTGATTTCAAATTTCTCCAGCTGATCATCCAAGCTTTCAAGTGCTTTCCATTTGGCATGTTTGGCTTTTTCTCTGGCAAAATTGATGTCAGAAAACTGTTTTTTTCCCAGCGGTACAACTGCATTGTACTTTCCGATATTATGGTTGATGGTTTTGCGATGGGACAAATCCGCTGCCTTTACAAAACTTTTCTCCTTAAAAACCGAAGCTGGATTAGACATAAGGTTATTGTTTTTTCAACTTTTTATCGCCATTGAAATATTCCTTTGCCACCTGATCAAGCGCATCATAAAATCCTTCACCGTAAAGCCTTGTAATGGGTTCCTTTAAAAATTTATACACTGGCACCTTCAACTCAGCACCAAGGCTGCATGCGGGGCTGCACATGTCTTCACGGGGTTCATAGTTCAGCATTTCATGGTTGGTATACCTGCTCTTGCTTTTTTTGATGGGATAAAGATGGCAGGAAATTGGCTTTTTCCACTTGATCTGGCCTTGGTTGTATGCCTCTTCGAATACACATTTGATGACTCCCTGCTGGTCGCGGACCCCATAGGTACAGATCTTGTTGTCAACAGTCGGGGTCACCCATCCAAACTCACGGTCGTAGCGGTAAAGACCGTTTTTTTCCACTTCTTTGATACCGTCTTTGGACATCAGGGGCTTGACAATTTCATAGCTCTTGTTTACCTCATCCAATTCCTGATCTGTCAGTGGAGCACCCGCATCCCCATCCTCACAACAGCCCCCTTTGCACTTGCTGAGGTTGCAAACAAACTGCGCTTCTACAATATCATCGCTGACCAGGATATCATCAATAACAATCAAAGTGAAAAATTTATGCAAAAATAAGGGTTAATCAGTCGACCCGGAAAGCATGTTTTGCACAATGATCAAAGGCTCATCATCTCCTTGAACCGGACCGCCTGGCGTCTGGATACTTCTATCTTTTCTCCTCCCTTTATTTCAAGCAATAAACCTCCATTGAAAAACGGCTCAACCCTTTCTATCATGCGCAAGTTGACAATATGCTTGCGATTGGCCCTGAAAAATGTTCTTGGATCAAGCCTCTCCTCCAGGGAATTCAGGGATTTCAGGATCAAAGGCTTGTTGGGGCCAAAGAATACCCTTGCATAGTTACCCACAGATTCAAACAGTCGAATTTCTGCCAGTTTCACAAACCAGCATTTTTCACCATCCTTGACAAATACCTGGTCCGATTCTGAAAGGGATAACCGGAGTTCGGATCTGTTTTCTGAAAACATGGTCTCCTTTTCATCGATGGCCAAAAATTTTTGAACAGCGTCTGAGAGGCGTTTGGGGTCAATGGGTTTCAAGAGATAATCCAGTGCATTGACTTCAAAAGCACGGATGGCATATTCGTCATAAGCGGTGGTAAAAATGACTGTTGGCAGCTTTTCCAATTCCTGCAAAAGATCAAATCCGGTTTTCACCGGCATCTGAACATCCAACAAGATCAGGTCAGGATTCAATTCACTGATCAGGCGCAAGCCTTCATCCGCATTGGCCGCCTCTCCGATGATTTCTATTTCAGGATGAAGCGCAAGCATTTTCTTCAGTTCATTTCTGGCCAGTCTCTCATCGTCAATAATGATGGCGTTTTTTTTCATACAGTTCCTTTTAAGAAAGCGGAATAATCACTTTTGCCTCAACCATGTCTTGGTTCAGCTGCTTGATGGAGAAACTTGCTGATTCACCAAAAATCAACTGCAGCCTGTTGGATGTGCTTTGCAAGCCAAAGCCTTCATGATCCTGCTTTATTTCCAGCAGGCCGGAATTGATGACAGACAAAACCAGTTGCCCATTGGCTTCATTGGCCAGGATGGAAATCTCCCCCTTGTTCACTGTTTTGCCGATGCCGTGTTTGATTGCATTTTCAACCAGGGTCTGCAGCATCATGGGTGGGACCTGATGATCCAATGTGTCTTCCTCTATGCCATAGTGTACATTCAATCTGTCTTCAAACCTGATCAACTCCAAGGCAAGATAATCTTTCACAATGTTCAACTCGCGCTCTAGTGTAATGGTTTCATGTTGATCGGACGACATGCTGGAGCGAAGGATATTGCTCAATGCTGTAACAGCTTCCCGGGCCCTGCTGGGATCTTCGTCGATCAATGCCCTGATGCTGTTCATCGCATTAAAAATAAAATGTGGATTGATATGTGATTTGATGGTCTTGAGTTCCAGAGACTTTACCAAGGCCTCCAGTTTCAGGTTATCCAGTTGGTTTTTTCTTGACTCTGCCACATAATGGTAAATGAAATAAATACAATTCCAAATGAACAGATAGATGAAGGAGGAGAAAACATTGCTGCTGATTTTCTGGGAAATGGCCCATTTGGCTTCCTCCTTGTATTCGAGCCTGGCCAACATACTCAAATAGGTTTCCCCTGTACCCACAGCGGTAGCGAATACAACTGAGACCAGGATAAAGCCTATCAATTGATAATTGATGCTGCGCTGCATGAGCTTCAACCATTTGATGGTCATCCGCATGAAATGGGACATCATCAAGCCAATGGCCACATAGACACCGAGGCGACCAATGAACTGGGCATCAAAAAGCTTGTAGGTAAAAGCAAAGAAAATATTGATGCCGACAAACATCCCCCAGCCCAAAAATTGAAAAAGCCAGTATTTTGATATGTTCCGGAGATATAGCGCCATGCATTTCAAAGCTATACAATTGAAAAGGAAGGGAAAAATGGTTTTTTACAGGAGGTTTTTCAAGGCGGTTGACTGGCAAAAAACAATACTGCAAGGGATTTGCATAATTTTTTCTTAAAAACAGCGTTATAGGCTATGTAAATCCTATCCCAATGAAACCCCTTGTAAAGAGGATACTCTTTTATGTCTATACGTGCCTGGCAATTTTTCTGCTGCCGGCAGCCTCCAATGCACAGGGCAAATTGGTCATCAATGAATTCATGGCCTGGCCAGGTGAAAGCTGCCCAACTACTGCTGAATTCATCGAATTAAAAAACATGGGGCCTGGCCCAATGAATATCGGTTGCTATGTGATCACCGATGGCGATTTTTCAATTACTATTCCTGCCAATACCTTCCTGAAACCGGGAGAATTCTATGTATTGGGTGGACAAGACATCATCAATGCTCCCTGCGCCAACTTATCAAAAAATATTACAGTTAACCTCAATTGGAACACATGCAACTGTACCAGTGGATCCATCGCAACAGAGGCTGATGGTTTACTCACAGATGGTGGAGCTGCGGGAGAACAACTTGTCTTGTTCAATCCTTCAGGTTCTATCATTGACGCAGTTGTCAGGGAAATCAACAAAATAGAAACTTCCAGTTCCATCACATCTAGAAGTACAACAGGATGCACAGGTTTTAGTTTTGACCTCGATAATTTGAGCATCCTCTACGAAGAAATTGGAGAATCCCAGGGAAGGGCAAACAGCTTTGCCAGAAAAATGGATGGCGACTGCAAATGGGTAAAGGAAACCCAGCAGAATGCAGGCGCCACCAACAATGCCGCAGGAGAGGCTGCAACACTCACCATGACCGAGACCTATACCATGAACCAGAATTGTAATGGAGGGAATGCGACATTTACTGTCACCAATACCAGTCCGACACCTGCTTCTTTTTTTCCCATTACCTACATTCTTGGATATGACAACAATGGGAATGGAGTTTTTGAAAGCGGTGATTTCTATACCAATGGAACAGATGCAATCGCCCCTGCTGTAGAGTTGACTGGGCTGGGCCTTGGCTCTTACAATATTATTCTGGAGCCAGCCAGTGGATGCAACCAGAAATTCTTCACCTTCGATATTGGCCCTTGCGCCACCATGCCCATCAAACTCAAGCAATTCAAAGGTTCCAAT